>CABRZL010000043.1 GCA_902475435.1 uncultured Eubacteriales bacterium
TAAAAAGTGTAGGGTTAGATGAAGATTTTCTCGATGGGTAAAACGTCCATCGAGGCATAGGCCGTTCACTCGACTTTGTATGTCCATTATGAGATCCAAAGTCGATGGGGGAAATAATAGCGCAAAAAAGAGCCTCATAAAATACCGCCTGTTCGAAGTGCAGACAGTTGCTCTGGTGTCATTCGCCAAATCCAGTTGCCGTCAGGGATACCTGGAACATTGATACGTGCTTCGTCGCCTAGACCTAAGACGTCCTGTACCGGTAAAATCACAGCGGCCGCAGGGCTGGAGAGAAGAGAACGGAGAATCTTTTCGGGTTCACGAGAATCTTCCGTGGAATCTAGGAAGCCCCGTAAGGACTGATTGTCGTGTGTACCTGAGAAAAATATGCGATGAGAGGCGTCTGCCATGTGAAACATTTCATCTTGGGAAAATTGCCAGACATTCATACCGGAAAGTCCGGTATGATGGAGCAGCACGGAAACTTGACTGTCCAAAGTCCCCAAATCCTCAGCAACAATGGGGAGCGTACCAAATTCACGTACCATTTCCCGAAAGAAGGCGATTCCCGCACCCTTCATCCAAAGGCCATCACGGGCTGGTGCATTTGCCGGAATGGCATAATAAGCGGAGAAAGAGCGAAAATGATCCAGCCGCACATAATCATAACATTGGAGGGCTTGACGTAAACGTTGTTTCCACCAGATATAGTGATCTTGTTCCATGGCGGACCAGTGATACAATGGATTCCCCCAGTCCTGACCTTCAGGTGTAAAATAGTCAGGTGGGCAGCCGGCACGCATGGTAGGGTAGCCGGATGTATCCAGCAAAAATTGATCCCGGTGAGCCCAGGTCTCAACACTGTCAAGCGCTGCATAAATAGGGAGATCACCGATCAGCGTGATTCCCAAATCCCGCGCTTTATGGCGAACAAGTTTCCACTGTTTGAAAAAGCGATACTGTTCTTCAAAAATGGCTTGAATTTCGGAGATATATTTTTGGCGCAGAGCAGGAAGATTTCTGCGATCCCGTTCCCGCCAGGGCCATTGCTGCCATGGCCGGCGGTAGCGATTATGCAATATCGTAAACAGGGCATAATCCTCCAGCCAATAGGCGTTCTCCTGGCAAAAGGACTGGAAATCATCCATATCTACATCCAGATCCGGGGCAATATAGCGAGGATCGCCTGCAAATATACAGGAACTGGAATAGGGAGAATTTCCGGTTCCGGCGGGACAAAGCGGCAGAAGCATCCAGATGTTGTAGCCGGCGTCCCGAATGACTGGCAAAAAGTCTAATGCATCTTGCATATTGCCGACAGTCCCCTTCCCGGGCAGTGAAAACAAAGGGCAAAGCAGGCCCCGACCCTTTGGAATCCGCGCGGCCGAGGGAAGTGGAGAGAATACCGCCGAATCTACACCTTCCCGGTAAAGCACCACTGCGGACATGGGAGACAAGGAAAGTGTTTCAGAAGGAGCGTATACAGCGCCGGTAAGCAGATCTAACCAGCTCTGATTGAACACTGGTACAGAATGTGCGGTTTCAGAACGATTAACATAAATCTGAACGTGAGCGTCTTCCAGTGTTCGAGTCATGGAAAATACATCTGAATCTGAGGCGCCATAGGCAATGGTTCCCTGGACAAGCACAGGATATTCCTGCCGTAGATATGACAACATACGGACCCATTCGGTCAGTGATTGATCGGTGTTCTTCCAAGGAAACGGACCACGATTAAAGGGATCGGCATAGCCTTCCATTCCGGCCTCATCTCCATAGTAGATGCAGGGAACACCCGGAGAGGTAAACTGAAGTACCTGTAATAATTTCAGCCGTCGGACAGCCAAATCGCGCTGCTGCGGTGGGAGATGATATTCTTCACACTGCTGTGTTGTAAGCCCGTCGGGGGCCTCGCCCAATACAGTGAGGATACGTGGTGTGTCATGAGTTCCCACCAAATTTAGCGCTCCGTATAGGGTAGAAGCCGGGTAGTTTTCCCGAATGGATTCCATGGCTTCGGCAAAGTCCGCAGAAGAGCTTTGTCCTAATAGGAAGTTCAAAGCCTGAGTCCGGAACGGGTAGTGCATAGTACAGTCTAACTCAGTACCCAGCAAATAGGGCCGCAAAACGTCATAACTGATCTTATTGCTGGCATCTTCCCAAACTTCGCCCAATAGCAATGCATCATCTTTTTCTGCTTGGCCGGCAATCCGTATTTTTTGTATAAAGTCATCTGGCAATTCATCTGCTACGTCAAGCCGCCAGCCTGAGGCGCCTAGGCGAAGCCATTTGCGAATCACGCCGGTTTCTCCGCAGATAAATTCTTGATAGGTGGGATTTTCTTCTTCCACCTCCGGCAGGGAATCCACCCCCCACCAACAGTCATAACCACAGGGCTGGTTGCTGCCAAAACGGTACCAGTTGTCATAAGGACTCTTCTCGTCAGAGTAAGCACCCGGATTTGGATAATTTTCCCATCGGTTAAAGTATATACTGTCATCGCCTGTGTGGCTGAATACGCCGTCCAACAGGATACGAATGCCCAGGGCTTTGGCATCTTCACATAAGCGGGAAAAACTTCCTTCATCCCCGAAGCCAGGGTCTATAGAAAGATAGTCAGCGGTGTCGTATTTGTGATTACTGGAGGCGGTAAAAATGGGGTTCAGATATAGGACGCCGATGCCCAGGGATTTTAGGTAGGCTAGTTTTTCCCGAATTCCCTCCAGGGTGCCGCCAAAAAAGGGCCAACGAATAACACGGACAGCAGAGTCCTTACAGTAAAATGGCGTGTCATTCCAATCCTGGACAATCAAGCGTTTGGGGCCTCTCCATCCTGCCAGATGGGCAGCGTTTGACTGTCGAAGTTCCCAGTCTGTGCCCCGATGAAACCGATCCGGGAAAATTTGATAGGCCACGGAATTTCCGTACCAAGTGGGTAGTTTCATGGGGTGGTAGGCGGTAATTTGCCAGGAATTTGGAGGCGTTTCAGTGATTTGTCCGCTGCCCCCTTTGGTATCTGATGTTTTTCCGTAATAAAAGGTCTTATCAGCGGTTTCCACAATAAAGTAGTACCATAATATCCCAGGTTCTTCTGGCAATGTCAGAAGAACAGTTGGCCGGCCATCTTCTCCAGGAAACATGGGAAGCCGTATCTCTTCATCCTGCCACAACCTGAGAAAAACACGGCTTCCTTCGGGTAATTGTGCATCAATAGACAGCGTAATCTTAGAACTGACCGGTGCTGCACCAAAGGGTGTGCGATAGGTTGACAGTCTGGAGTTATGATACAGATACATGATAAAACCTCCGGGATTAGAACCGTTTCATACTGAGATCAAAACATTGCAGTGAACGGGAAAAAATTAGAAATGCGCTTGAAAAACAGAAAACTATCAGGACCCCCTCGGTGATTTCACCGAGGGGTTTGGGGATTTACTTCATAAGTTTTCGATAAATAGTCAAATATTGTTTTGCACTGGCCTTCCAGCCAAAGTCTTGAGACATGGCCTGTTGTTGGAGAGAGGTCCAAGCTGGCTTGTTTTCTCGATACAATGCGGCGGCGGTAAGGACGCACTGCTCCAGTTCTTGTGGATTCGCATTGCGGAAGCCGAAACCAGTACCTTGGCCGGTATATTTGTTGTAGGGGATTACGCTATCTTTGAGACCACCGGTTTCACGAACAATCGGCAGCGTACCATAGGCCATGGCGATCATTTGATTCAGACCACAGGGCTCAAACAGAGACGGCATTAAAAGCATATCTGCACCGGCGTACATCCTCTGAGACAACGCCTCGTCAAAGGTCAGGCGAACAGCCATTTTATCAGGAGCCATAGCGGCGGCGCTTGCCAGCATATGTTCATAATGAGCATCTCCGGTTCCAAGAATACAAAGTTGAATGTCTTGTCCCAGCATCTGCCCTAAACAGCCGGCCAACAGATCCAATCCCTTCTGGTCCGTGAGCCGGGAGATCAGCACAATGAGGGGAATTTCGGCCTGGACCGGCAATTCCATCTCTTGCTGGAGTGCGGCTTTACAGGCGGCTTTGCCGGAAAGGTCTTCTGAGGAAAAGGGAAATGCTGCTTTTTGCGGGTTATATTTTGCAGTATCAATGCCATTTAAAATTCCTTGCAGCCGATCCTTTCGTTGAGATAGTATGCTGTCAAGGCCTTCTCCATAGTCATGTGTACAGATTTCCTGCGCATATGTGGGACTGACGGTAGTAATATAGTCCGAATAATACAAAGCGCTTTGCATAAAGTTGATGGCGTCGTTTCCCCACCGAAGCTGGTCTGCTGCGTTTTTGCAGTTGTGTAAACCCAGTAGATCTCCTAAAAAGAATTTCCAGCAGATACCTTGGAATTTGAGATTGTGTATGGTAAATATCGTACGAATTTTGCGATATGATTCTAGCTCCTGATATTGCTCGCGCAGGAATACAGGAATCAACGAGGTATGCCAGTCGTTGGCATGAATGATGTCCGGGAAAAAATCAGGAAGATGTTGAAGACATTCCAGAACAGCTTTTGAAAAGTATGCTACGCGTTCGCAATCATCACCGTAGCCATAGATGTTATCGCGATAAAAATAAAATTCATTGTCTACAAAATAATACTGAATTTTACCAAGTTTCAAGGTCAGGATACCGCAGTATTGATTTCGCCAGCCCAACGGAACCGTAAAAGTAGTAATCAGTTCCATTTTGTCCTGGTATTTTTGGGGGATCTGTCTGAATTTTGGAAGAATGACCCGAATTTCGCAATTTCGGCCTTTGAGCGCCGCAGGGAGACTGCCTGCTACATCGCCCAGACCGCCGGTTTTGATGAAGGGTGTTGCTTCGAAAGCAGCAAAGAGCACATTTAGTTTTTTTGTTGCCATAATTCATAACTCCTTTATCGTGCAAATTGGAGCGGGGCCTTAAAGCGTCTGCTGCTTACCGATGACGAAAGGATTGGTCTCGCTACCTGAAAGCTTTACCTCCGGACTGATGGTGACATATTTATCGCAGATGAGATTTTCTACCACAGCTCCGGGACTAATAATGCAGTGTTGCATTAGAACGCAATTTCGCACTATGGCACCCTTTCCGATTTCTACGCTGCGAAACAGAATGCTGTTTTCAACGGTACCTTCCAGTATGCAGCTTGCAGCAACAATAGAGTTTTTGACACAGGCACCGGGAAGATACTTTGCAGGAGGAGAATCCTGAGTCTTAGTATAGATGGGACGGTCCTGCTGGAATAGTTCCGTTTGAACTTCGGGACGCAGAAGATCTTGACTGACCCGCATATAATCCTTGGAATGGTCTACCGCGTGCTCATAACCGGTATAGCGCCAAGTGTCTACCTGAATTTGTCCCAGGTTCGCAGCCAAGATATCCATAATATCAATATAACCCAGGTTCTGATAGCATTCGATGAAATCCAGAACCAGCTTACGTTGTATGAGCATACAGTCCAAAAAGCAGTTAGCTTCCCCTTGGGCAGTTTCAGAAATACCGGAAACCTGTCCAGAGGAATCTATGGTCAGAAACAGCCCTGTGGAAGTTTCTCCATGATGGACAGTCTTATAGATTAAAGTTGCAGCTGCGCCGGACTTTGCATGCTGATGAATCGCAGGTTGGAAATCCATGTTATAGATTCGGTTGGCGGCACAAATGAGTACGGTTTCCTCATCTGCTCTCAGGAAAAACTGACGATTGAGAATGATATCTCGGAGACTAAACCGGGCGTGAAGATCTTTGAGCCCGTGAACTGCGCCGGGAAGCATGAACATACCGCCCTGTTTCTTGTTGAGTCCCCATTCCCGGCCCATATTCAAATGGTCGGCCAAAGAACGATAATTACTGGGGGTGATAACGCCTACAGTGTCAATACCGGAGTTTACCATAGAGGATAGTGGGAAGTCGATAAGACGATAGCGACCGCCAAAGGGAATGGAGGCAACGGGACGATCTTCAATCAATTTTCCATATTTTTCGCCGGTATAATTTGTAGAAAGCAGTCCAATGACATTGCCCATGACAATACCTCCTCAACCGTTTTTCAAATCGTCGCCCAGCAGCGAAATGGGTGCGTTTTCATCGTCTTTGCCAAACGTAGTATTGGAAAGAATGGTAGCCCGTTCGGCAACAATCGCGCGATAGACTTTGGCTCCTTCCTCAACCACAGCGCCTGGCAGAAGAATAGAATCTTTTACCAGTGCATTTTGACTGACGATGACGTTAGAACCCAACACGCTGTGTTCCACGGTACCAAGAATTTGACAGCCGTTACTGACGATGCTTCGTTCGATACTACCGGTTAAACCAACAAAATGCGGTGGATAAATATTGGAGTTAGAGAAAATGCGCTTTTTTCCATATAGATCCAATGCAGGCTCCGGCTCCAAGAGCTCCATATTAGCGCTATAATAACTATCTATCGTGCCAACATCTTTCCAATAGCCAGAGAATTCATAGACAAACAGCCGATTATGTGCTGCGAGCATTTTTGGAATAATATCTTTTCCAAAATCATGTGCAGAGGACTTGTCTTCATGATCGTCAATCAGAGCTTGGCGCAGAATGGGCCAAGTAAAAATGTAGATACCCATGGAGGCCAGATTACTGGAAGGCTTGGGGGGCTTTTCCACAAAGTGTGTCACGCGACCAGTTTCATCGGCTTCCATAATACCAAAACGGCTGGCTTCCTCCCAAGGAACGGTCATAACAGACACAGTAAGATCTGCCTGATTCTGCTTGTGTTCGGCCAACATTTTACTGTAGTCCATCATATATAGATGATCTCCGGATAGAATCAACACATAAGCGGGGCTATAGGTGTCGATAAAGTCGATGTTATGGTAGATTGCGTCGGCTGTACCAAGGTACCAGGAACCGCCGGTTTCCGTTTCATATGGGGGCAGAACGTGAACGCCGCCATTGTTGCAATCCAAGTCCCAGGCCTCGCCATTTCCGAGATAGGCATTGAGAATCATAGGTTTGTATTGAGTCAGAACGCCTACGGTATCAATGCCGGAGGAAACACAGTTGCTCAGGCTAAAATCAATAATCCGATACTTACCGCCGAAAGATACTGCAGGTTTTGCGTTCTTTTTCGTCAGAGCCCGCAGTCGACTGCCCTGTCCGCCAGCCAGAAGCATGGCGATACACTCTTTTTTGCGCATGGGAACCCTCCTCGTCTGGTGTAAAAATAGCTTCGGACTGCGGGGGGAGATTCCCCCGCGCCGGGAACTCCTTTTTATTTTAGTTTATCACAGGGGGCATGCCAAATTTCGTCGCAATACTGACGAATTGTACGATCAGAGGTGAATTCTCCAGCCATTGCAATGTTGGTCAAAGACATTTTGCCCCACCGGATAGGATCTTGCTTTGTTTCAGTCAGTTTTGTAAAGGCATTCAGATAAGAATCAAAATCTTTGAGCACAAAGTATTCGTCATTCGCCTTCATAAGCGCGTCATGAATACTGTAGAAATTCCGACCCATAGGGAGGAAAGTGCCGTCCACTAATTGTGAACAGATTTTTTCCAGCCGAGGATCCCCATGGCAGGTGTCATAGGCAATATAGCCGCCATTTACATAGTAGTTCATGACTTCTTCAGCAGTGAGACCAAAAATAAAGATGTTTTCGTCTCCCACTCGGTTGCGGATTTCAACATTCGCACCATCCAGAGTACCTAAGGTGATGGCTCCATTAAACATGAACTTCATATTACCAGTACCGCTGGCTTCTTTTCCAGCTGTAGAGATCTGTTCAGAGATATCGGCAGCAGGATAGATGAGCTGTGCAGAAGAGACGTTAAAGTTTTCCAGGAAAACAACTCGCAGTGTTTTACTGATTACAGGATCCGAGTTGACCAAATCTGCGATAGAGCAAATATATTTGATCACCTCTTTGGCAAACGCATATCCTGCGGCGGCTTTACCGGCGAAGAGAAACGTATAAGGTTTTATATCGGCGTTTGGATTTTCTTTCAGGATATTGTATAGGTGCATAATCTTGAATGCGGCCAAAAGCTGGCGCTTATAAGCATGAATGCGCTTTACCTGAACATCAAAGATGGAGTCCGGATCTACGGCAATGCCCATGGTTTCGGCAATATAATTTCCAAGACGGATTTTATTCTGACGTTTTATTTCTCGAAGCGATGAGAGAAAAGCAGCGTCTTCTCGATAGGGCAGAAGATTTTGAAGATCCATAGCATTGCCCATCCAATCGGGGCCGATAGCATCTGTGATGAGGGTTCGAAGCCCGGGATTGGCTTCCGCTAAAAAACGACGATGGGAAACTCCGTTTGTTTTATTGTTAAATTTCTCCGGTGTCATGGCATAAAAATCCCGGAGAACCGAGGTTTTAAGAATTTCCGTGTGCAGTGCCGCAACACCGTTTACGCTGTAAGAGCCAATGATGGAGAGATTGGCCATATGCACTTGACCGTCCCAGAGAATAGCTGTGTTGCGAAGCTTTTCCTGCCAATCGGGTTGCGTACGATCGAATGCGGCACAGTAGCGGCGGTCAATCTCTTCGATGATTTGATATACTCTGGGAAGTAAGGAACGCATCAGGTCGATAGACCATTTTTCCAGTGCTTCCGGCATAATGGTGTGATTCGTATAGGAGATCGTTCTCTGCGTAATATCCCAAGCTTCTTCCCAACTGAGGTATTCTTCGTCAATGAGAACCCGCATCAGTTCCGGTACACACAATGCCGGATGGGTATCATTGGTGTGAATGCTGATTTTGTCTGGGAAGATGGACCAATCAGGACCATAATTTTTCTTAAAGTTTTTTACGATATCGGCAATGCCCGCAGATACAAAGAAGTACTCCTGCTTCAGCCGTAATGCGCGACCAGCCTCTGTGCTGTCGTCGGGATATAGGATACAGGTAATCGCTTCGATTTCGTTGCGTTCCCGCATAGCGCCTGAGTAATCGCCATGATTGAATGCAGTGAGGTCTAATTTTTCTACGACGGGCTCAGCGCTCCAAAGTCGAAGCACATTGACGGTTTTACCGCCATAGCCCACAATGGGTACATCATAGGGAACAGCCAAAAGGGTTTGTGCGTTTTTTGTGACATAGTGTTCCTGGCCGTCTGCATCCAAAATCCGCTCTACATAACCTCCAAATTGTACGGGAATCGCCTCATCCGTTTTTTTGGTTTCCCAAGGATAACCGTTTTCCAGCCAACTATCGGGTTCTTCTGTCTGGTAGCCGTTTTCAATTTTTTGCCGAAAGAGACCAAATCGATAGCGTATACCCATACCAACTCCAGGAACGCCCAAATAGGCCATGGAATCCAGGAAGCAGGCGGCCAACCGCCCCAAACCGCCATTGCCCAGGCCGGGATCTTTTTCGCACCGGCAGAGGGCGTCTAGTTCGATATCCAAATCCTTCAGTCCATCCCGGACCAAATCCTCAATCTGTAAGTTGATAAGGTAGTTTTTGAGGAGACGGCCGATCAGAAATTCCATAGAGAAATAGTGAACCTTTTTCTGCTGGAGACGAATATGCCGTTGTGAAGTCTGTGTCCGGACTTTCCCGGTAGTACTGGAAATCAAATATACTAAAAGTTCATATTGTTCAAAGGTGGAACATTCGGAGACAGGCTTGGCAAAGACCTCCAGTGCTTTGGCCTCATAGGCCACCTTAAAATCTTCTTTTCCTGCAAACAAATGGAATCGCTCCTTATTTTTTATTTTTGGGAAGCCGCTGCAAAATCAGTCCGCCAATTGGGGGAACTTCCACAGCCACAGAATATTTTTCCCCGTGGCAGGGAATTGGCTCCGCCATCAGAAAGTCTGGGTTTGTCTTCCCGCTTCCGCCAAATACAGTTTGGTCAGAGGAAAAGATCTCCCGATAGGTGCCAGGATAGGGAACGCCGATGCGAAAACCAGAGTATACAGCCGGCTGAAAATTTAAAAGCACGGTCACAGCCTGCGTTTTTTGTTTGCCAGTGCGGCGATAAAGCAAGATACTCTGCGCAGCATCATTGGCGTCCAGCCAATGAAATCCTTCCCAACTCTGGTCGTCTTGCCACAGGGCAGGTGTATTTTGATAAAGATGATTCAGAGCGGCGGTGTAACCCTGATGCATTTTATGGGAAGGATAGTCTAAAAGGAACCATTCCAGGGATTCATATTCCCGCCATTCAATAAATGGACCATATTCTGTTGACATAAAACTGAGTTTTCCGCCTGGATGTGTAAACTGATACAGGGCCAGCAGTCGAAGGCCTGCAAATTGACGCCAATAATCCCCCGGCATCCGGCTTATCAGGCTTTTTTTCCCATGAACCACTTCGTCATGACTGAGTGGAAGGATAAAATGCTCAGAAAAACTATAGGCCATAGAGAAGGTCAGCTTGTTGTGACAGCCCGGGCGATAAGGAAAATCAGTCTTACAGTATTCCAGGGTGTCGTTCATCCATCCCATATCCCATTTGTAGTCAAAGCCCAAACCGCCAGAGGCCGTGCTGCCGGTGACGTGCGGCCAAGCAGAACTCTCTTCCGCTACAGTAATGCTACCGGGGGCATAGGTGTGAACGACGTCGTTTAAACGACGTAAGAAGTCAATGGCAGAAAGATCCTCCTCACCGCCATATTGATTATATTGTTTTTCGGCCCAATCCGGAAGTCCGAAGTTCAAATAGAGCATACTGGTGACGCCGTCGACCCGAAGCCCGTCAACATGGTATACCAATAGCCAATACAAGGCCGATGATAGTAAGAATCCGGAGACCTCACTGCGGGCAAAGTCAAATTTATAAGTTCCCCATTCCGGATGGTCTGCAACTTCATAAAGCATTTGGCCGTTAAAACGCCCTAAACCATGGGCATCCCGACAGAAATGTCCTGGAACCCAATCCAGAATGATTCCGAGTCCGTTTTGATGAGCCTGATCTACAAAATACATGAAGTCCCAAGGAGTACCATAGCGGCTTGTTGGGGAGAAAAAACCGGTAACTTGATATCCCCAGGAGCCGTCAAAGGGGTGCTCCATAACAGGCATTAATTCCAGGTGCGTATAGCCCATATCGCGTGCATATGGAATCAGCTGATCCGCCAATTCCCGATAGGTGAGGAAGGGGTAGTCCGGGTCAGCGGGAGCATCCTGCTGCTTCCAAGAACCAAGGTGAACTTCATAGATGTTCATGGGGCCGGCATGTTTTTTTGTTTTTTGAATGGTACGCCAGCGGCCGTCGCCCCACTTGTAACCGTCCAAAAATGTGATTTTAGAAGCGGTACCAGGCCGTACCTGAGCGGAAAAGGCATAGGGGTCTGCCTTGTCAAGTTGTTCTCCTGAATGGGTGGTAATTCTGTATTTATAAAGTTGCCCCTCTTTCGCCTGGGGGACAATGCCGGTATATATGCCGGTAGAACCCTGCGGTTCCAGTGGCGTGCCTTCCCAGTTGTTAAAATCGCCAATGACGGATACGGAGCGGACATCCGGACACCATACGGTAAAACGAACACCACCGGAAACAGGGTGTGCGCCCAAAAGACGGTAACTGTGATAATAGGTTCCCTGATTAAACAAGTAAAGCTTTTCAGGGGTAAGTTTGGAATCGGTAATACGCATGGTTGGCACCTCGCCTTTCCGGGGAAAATCCCCTATGTCGTGCTGCCTCAATGCAAATCAAGTATCTGGATTTATTTTACCTTTGACAAGGCTCTGTGTCAAGCAAACCCGAAAGATTGACAGGTATTATATAATAAATTTGCACAAAGAAGGGAGGAAATCAGATGACCTTTTTGGAGCAGATGGAATTTACCAATCGAGAAAATAAGTTTATGAAGCACTGCGGCATTCAAATTACTGCACTGGAAGAAGGGAGATGCCGGGCGGAGCTTCAAGTGGAAGATTATTGTAAAAATACCGGGGAAACCATTCATGGCGGATTGCTTTATACGATGGCAGATTGTGTGGTTTCAGCGTACAGCCGCGCTATGGGCGGCAAATGTGTGACGCTGGATGGAACATTTCGCTATCTGCGAAATGTCACGGAGGGGATTGTTGTGGCCGAGGCCATACCGGTGAAGCTGGGCAGAACCATTTTGGTGTTTCAGGTTCAGGTGACAGCGGGAGAAAAGCTGCTGGGCGAGGGGAGCTTTTCCTGTTATAGACAGGAAGAATAAAAGCCTTTTTCACAAAGGTTGTGGTACACTGGGGATAGCGTTATTTTCGATGTTTTAGACTGAAAAGATACAGGGTTGCGTATATAGGAATTCAGCAATTCGACATGCAGCAAATTGTTGTGTAAAGCAATCTGATTACTGCTACATGAAAGATGGCATAATATAGCATAGGGTGAATTGAGAAAAACGGCACCGCAGAATCCTGCGGTGCCAAATTTTATTTGTCAATCATTAGTTTACGCCGTTTCCAGGCTCCGGTGAAATAGTAGAAATCGCCAATAATCGTGCTCACGTAACCGGCTAATGCATTGCCCCAGAAATAGCCCCAGACGCCCAGCCCCATGGGACCGGCCATGAGCATGCACAAGCCGATGCGTACCACAACGCCATCCAGCAATGCGGTAATTAAGCTCAAGCTGCCGTTGCCAATGCCGTTAATGAGTGCAATTCCGGCTGTCATGGTGGCAAAGCCAGAGAACATGACTACCAAGGTGACCATAAAATGCCCGGCTTGCGCAATTACATTTGCGTCCTGCGTGAAAAGACGAAAAATAGGTTCCGGGATCAGCAGACAGATCACTGCGACAACCACAAAGAAAATCATGCAATACAGGTTGCCGAACCAAAATATTTTCTTGACACGATCCGGTTTTCCTGCACCCAAATTTTGACCGAACATGGATGCGCTAGCGGTAGAGATTGAATTGGTAATGATAAACATAATGGATTGAAGCTTGCCGCCGATTCCATAGACGGAAGAATACACCAGACCGTAAGTATTTATGCCAGCAGAAACATATAGCATAGAAATGTTGATGGCGGTAGTCTGTACGGTTAGAGGCAATCCGAGGTAAGAAAGGGATTTAAATGTACGGCCGTCTACGGCAAAACTCTTTAGCTTAAAGTCAAAACCAAAGCTTTCGCGGCGGATGTAGAGGTAGAGCATGGAAATTATAAAACTGACAGCTTGTGAAATAACCGTGGCCAGAGCAGCGCCAGCGCTTGCCATACCCAGCGGACCCACAAAAATCAAATCCAAGACTACGTTGAGAAGGGCTGCAATGGCAATGAACAGAAAGGGACGCGTGGAATCCCCCATGCCTCGAAGTACGGCAGATACCGTATTGTATCCATAAACAAAGAACATACCGGCGGAACAAATGACTACATAATCTCTGGCCTGTTCCATGGATTCAGGAGGTGTGTTTAGCAACTCTAAAAGCGGCCTGTGGAAGGCAATACCAAGGATAGTAAACAGGATGGAGAAAGCGGCAATTACAGTAAACAGTGTGCCGATGGTTCGGCGAATACCAGCATGATCCCTGGCGCCGACTAACTGTGATATGAAGATTTGGCCGCCGGAAGAGTAACCAATGGCCAAACAGCTCAAAAGCCATACAATTTGTCCGCCAATGGATACTGCAGACAGGCCGCTGGCACCGACGAATTGACCGACAACTACCATATCAACCAGGTTATAAACCGTTTGCAGTGCATTGGACAGCATAAAAGGAAAGGAAAAGCGCAGAAGCTCTTTCCCGACACTGCCAGTCGTCAGATCCTTTATCATTGTTTCTTCCATATAAACTCCCAGACTCCTTTTTAAACGATTCGAAATAAAAACAATTCTGTAGCAAATTGCATTATATCATAATATAAAATGTACTGCAAGCCAAGGATTTTACGGAGAGAAAGATCTTTTTTGTGGAAAACAGTCAGTCTGTAATCAAGGCACGTTTTTTCCAACGTCCTGTGAGATAGTAGATGCCCATTGCGATGGTGGTGACAAAACCAGCCAGGCCGCTTCCCAGCCAGAAGCCAGTTAAGCCCATAAAATGTCCAAGGAGCATACTCAACCCAATACGCGCCACGACTCCGTCCAGCAGGCCGACGATTAGATTAAAACTGGCAAAACCAACGCCTTCTACCAGAGCAAACGGCGCATCCATGGTACATAGTGCCAGTAGCCAAATTACTGCATACCGAAGGTAGACTGGAGCTAAGTCCAAGACTTCCGGATCTGAGGTAAACAATCCAAAGATCTGGCGGGGAAACAGCAGATAACATACGGAGAGCAGGACCCACCAGATCAAACAGATGGTGGCGCAGGCGCGAAAGACATGTTTGACCCGTTCTATTTTCCGAGCTCCAAAACTCTGCGCAATCATTGTGGCGCTGGCAGTTGAGATTGCACCGGTAACAATGTTGGCAACAGTATTCAATTTGCTACCGACCGAGTCCACGGCAGAGGCAATGACATTGTAAGCGTTGACTTGTGAATTCACAAAGGTAATGGAACCTGTAATAAGGAACTGTTGTACAACGAAAGGAACACCTAAACGACAAAGCGCTTTTAGTTGTCCCAAATCGATAGAAAAGCTTTTTAGGCGGAAATCGAAATGTGCAGCTTCCTTGTGCCGATATAAATATCCTGCGGCACAACCAAAAGAGACACCCTGTGCAATCACAGTGGCGATAGCGGCACCGGCTGCACCCCAGTGAAATCCACCTACAAATAAGAGGTCTAATACAACATTTACCAGAGATGCAATGGCAATAAAAAGAAGGGGAAGGCGGCTTTCACCCATACCGCGAAGAATGGCACATAGGGCATTATAACCATAGATAAATATCATACCGCAGGAGCAGATTACCATATAGTGAACGGCTTCCGTATAGGCAGCGTCTGGTGTGTTCATCAAGGAAAGAATTGGTTTGTGAAATACCACGCCTATGGTACCGACAAGAATTGCGAGAATCAGCTCTGTCGTAAGCATGGTACCAATAGAATTGGAGATTTTGTCACTCTTTAACCCTACCTGTTGTGAAATGACAATTTGGCCGCCATTAGAAAAGCCCATGCCGACAGCCAAAAATAGATTTTGCAATTGTCCGCCAATGCCGACAGCGGATAGTCCTGCCGGTCCGCCGAATTGACCTACAACAATCATATCCACCATGTTATACACGGCCTGAAGCAAATTGGCCAGCATAATGGGGATGGCAAAGCGGGCCAGTTTGCTAAAAACCGGGCCTTCGGCGAGGTTGTTAATCAGTGTATTTTCGTTGTGCACAGTGGTTCCTCCATATCGATAGAATTCTTAATATTGATTGAACCACACATTCGTATGAAATGTCAATAAAAAACTACCGTGTATGATAACAAATTTGAAATCATACACGGTAGCTACTGCTGGATGGGATCAATCATACCCCTCTCATCCTTTCAATATGAAATTATTTCTGAACCAAAACTGTTCATAGAGTTTTCGTTTTATATTGAGTAGCTTTTAGGTAACTCTTTGCTCTTTCACAAAACCAATTTCCACAACTTAACCTTGTTTATTTGAATCGATTTATACATTGATCTGTCCTACAGATCGGCATTGATCATCAAAAATTTTTGATACCGATCAAACTACAAATTGTTTATTGGACTGTTCCTTTGTAAATAAGATGTCATCAAACTGTGGATTTTTACCACTTATATTTCTTGCGAATTATTGGAAATGGAGCAAAAACCTAAATAATCAACAACTCAATATTTAACGTACGCTCGGTTATACATCTATCTTAACAAAGACAAATGACAAATCAAAATTCATGACCA
>CABRZL010000044.1 GCA_902475435.1 uncultured Eubacteriales bacterium
GACGAGCCATTCCATTAAAGTCTCAGTTTCCCTTCCAATGCCAGGTACTGATCAAATATCAACCGGCTCACCCGGGAACCATAAACAGTAGCGGGATGATCTGGATAATACTGTTTGTCTGAAAAGTCCTTATGAAGCATTACAATTACATAGCTTCCATAAGGCGTTGTAATGATACCTCCATCATTCCGGCAGGCATTCATACTGCCAGACTTTGAGGCAAACGAAAAGATTTGATCGTCATCATAATTGTCTGGGTCAACATAATACTGCGGTAAAGATTTTATAATCATGGAATTATAATGCTGCTGCTTTAAGATATCCCACATCTGCTGCGACGCCGCAGCGCTCACCAGTTCTCCCCGTATGATACGCTCAAACAGAGACGCATAATCCCTGGGTGTCGTTGTTCCCAACTGATGATACTGCGCAAAATCCAATACGTTATGCAGCTTGGTGTCCCTGCATCCCAAAGATTCAATGCACCTATTGATATAGTCCAATCCCAGATAGTCGATCAGCATTTTTGTAGCAATGTTGTCGCTGACAATAATCATCAACGTCGCCACATTTTTGACCGACAATTTCGTTCCAACTTCCAAGGAACCAAGTATACCGCTTCCATCGATCCAAAACCGTTCTTCACAGGTCAGCATATCCTGTAAATCTGCTTTTCCTTCCTGAACAGCCATAAAAAGCGCCGCTAAAATATAAACCTTAATGGTGCTGGCTGTTTCATAAGGTTCATCCGGAAATCTCGTAATAATATTTCCTCGCATATCATTGACATACAACCCCAATTTCCCATCATAACTTTTAATCTCATGTTCAATGCGCGCTTCCAGCGTCAATCTCGGATCCGTCATTTCAGCACCTCCCGATAGAGCCGAAGTACGTTGCCGGAAAACACGGCATCAATCTCATCATCTGTAAAACCAGCCCGTTCCATCCCCTGGATCAGCAACGGCATATGGGCTGCATCCTTTACTTCCGGCTCATTGTCAATTCCGTCAAAATCCGTACCTAATCCAATACAGCCGATTCCTCCCACGTTTTTTATGTGCTTGATGTGGCGAATCATATCTTCAACGGTTCCCGGTCCCTCTGGGCTCAAAAAGCTGTCGCAGAAATTGATCCCCATAACACCGCCCTTGTCCGCCAGTGCACGAATCATATCATCCGTTAAATTTCTGGTATGGTTGCAGACAGCCCGCGCATCTGAATGGGACGCAACAAAGGGGGCGTCGCAATATTTTACTACGTCCCAAAAGCCATCATCCCCCAGATGGCTGACGTCCACAATCATACCCAGACGATTCATTTCCCGGATGATCTCAATTCCCTGCGGTTTGAGACCATACGTTTTACTGGCATCGTAATCCGGTTCTTCCACCACAGTATGTGGAAATCCAATTTCATTTTCGAAATTCCAAGTGAGCGTCAGCATCCGCACCCCCAACCGGTACAGGTTGCGCAGTACCTGGATATTTCCCTTCAGCACGCCCCCCTCTTCAATGGTCAACAGCGCCGACATCTTTCCTTCCGCCTGATTTCGCGCGATATCGGCATAAGTATATACGGGGGCAATCAAATCCTCATTCTCCTGCATTTGCCGATAAAACTCATCTATCAGTTCCAATACATTGACCAGAGGATCCGCCTCTTTGCCCATAAATACAAACATGGCAAAATTTTGAAGCAGATAACCGCCACTCTGCATTTTTTTCAGATCTACGCACAAGCTACTCTCCTCCCGCAGGCTGAGATTCTTTCCTTCCTGCCTGGCCCGCCAAAGCCCCGAAACGGTATCGCAATGCATATCCACAGCATGGTACATACGTTCGTCTCCCTTCGCAAAAAATACCATATGTAAGTCTACTAAATCCCCATGGAAAAATCAAGGCTTGCAAGTCCAAAGATATACAGCTATAATACAGGCACCAATATAAGGACGATGATAATCATGCCAAACATTGCAATTGCAGGAACTCCGGAGGGTTCCGCGAATTTTATTGCGGCGCTGAACGCCTTAAACGCCTCCGGAACCGCTGTTCTAAACGAGACTGATTTGTCCGATTATGACGGTCTCATTTTACCTGGAGGCGCCGATATTGATCCAGCCCTATTTGGAGAGGAAAACTGCGGCAGCCGAAAAATCGAACGCGAGCGAGATGTCCGTCAACTCGAAATTTTGGACGCATTCGTAAAATCAAAAAAGCCGGTCTTGGGAGTCTGCAAGGGGCATCAGCTCCTCAATGTCTATTTTGGAGGCAAAATTCTTCAGCATATTCCAGAATACGCGGCACACCAGTGGATTGGTTACGATCAGTCCCATGGCAGTTATTGTAAACCGGCTTGTTTTCTAGCCGATCTGTATGGAACCCAGGTATTTCCCATCAACAGCGCCCACCATCAGGCCGTCATCACACCGGCTCCTGGCTTTCAGCCAATTCAATGGGCTTATGACGGCATACTGGAGGCCATGGTGCACGAATCGCTTCCGATTGTCGGCCTCCAATGGCATCCCGAACGCATGTGTCTGACACATCAGCGTGAAGACACCGTAGACGGTCTGCCTCTGTTTTCCTGGTTTTTGAGACTTGTTCAATCATAGTATAGAAAAATGTTTGAAACAAATATTATAAGCACGCTCCCGGCTTTCGCGCAATAGAAGCCATTTCTTTTGATTTTCCCATCAGTAAGCGCTGTTGCCCCTGGGGTTTGACGATCAGTTTCAATGTTTGAAATCCACATTTTTCAAAATTGCGAAGGCTTGGAATATTATCCGGTGCCACTGTAGCCAGCAACCAGGCGTAACGATCCTGTGTCCGTGCCACCGCCGCTCGGAGCATTTGTCCCATCAGCCCCATTCCCTGATATTCTGGCCGCACCGCTACGGAATCCATAAGCGCTGTATGCAGCAGCTGGTCTTTTGAGAAATTCAAATAATATCCCAGATTGCTTTCTCCGAGTTCCGGCACACTCACCAGGAAAAAGCCCGCGACCTTATGCGCTATTTCACTCAGCAGAATAAACCCTGGGTTATTTACGTGATCGGCTACATATTCTTCCTCATCCGTAATATAAGCGGATGGATCCGCCATAGCCTCATGTGCCGCAGTCATGACAGCCATAATCTCCGGCACATCTGATTCCGTTGCCAATCGCAGATTTACATACTCCATCTCGTCCACCTCGTAAAAAGCTGCCGCAGAAATCACATTCTGCGGCAGCTTCGTAATGTATTTTAACCAACATCCAGCGGATGATGGCATGCCACCTGTCGATCTCCATAACTTTTCATTTCCGGCGCTTTTTGTGCACAGATTTCATCGGCATAAGGGCAGCGAGTCCGGAACCGGCACCCAGAGGGCGGATTTACTGGACTTGGAATTTCTCCCGCTAACAGTTCCCGCCCTTCATCCCGCTGTTCAGGATCTGGCTTAGGAACTGAATCTAACAGGAACCGCGTATAGGGATGGATGGGATGCTCATAGATTTCAGAAGTATCTCCGATCTCACAAATACATCCCAAAAACATAACACAAACCCGGTCAGAAATATGGCGTACCACACTGAGATCATGGGAAATGAATAAATACGTCAAATTATATTGTTCCTGCAAATCCTCCAGCAAATTTAATACCTGAGACTGAATAGAGACATCTAGCGCGGAAACCGGTTCGTCACAGACGATCAGTCTTGGATTCAGCGCCAACGCACGGGCAATGCCGATTCGCTGCCGCTGGCCGCCGGAAAACTGATGGGGATAGCGATGAAGAAACTCAGCTGGAATCCCAACTTCCTTCATAAGTTCCAACACACGTCTCCGTGTCTCTGTCTTTGTCGCACATACCTTATGGGTAATCAGCGGCTCTGCAATGATTCGCTCCACGTTCATACGAGGATTCAGCGACGCATATGGATCCTGGAAAATAATCTGCATCTGTTTCCGAAATTCCCGCAGTTCTTTTCCCTTCAGTTTCGCCAAATCCATTCCATCAAAAATCACTTCACCTGATGTCAGGTCGATCAGACGAAGCAGCAGCCGCCCCAGGGTGCTCTTGCCACAGCCGCTTTCCCCAACCAGCGCCAATGTCTCGCCTTCATAGATGTCCAGGCTCACATCGGAAACTGCGTGGACCGTTCCTTTTTTTGATCCGTTGGTAACAGGAAATTCTTTTACCAAATGACGTGCTTCCATTAACACCTTATTTTCACGCATGTCTATCGCCTCCCTTTTGGCAGCGATGGCAACGAACACTGTGTTCCGGAGCCACTTCGTAGAGTTCCGGACACACCTCTCTGCAATGCTCATCCGCGTAGTCACACCGGGTACAGAAGCTGCATCCTGCTGGCAGCTTCAGCAAATTGGGAACCACGCCACGAATGCTGTAAAGCCGTTCCACCTGATTATCCATCCGCGGAATGGACTTGAGGAGTCCCACTGTATATGGATGCTGCGTATTTCGGAACAACTCAAATGTCTCCGCCTGTTCCATAACCTTGCCCGCATACATCACATAAACGTAATCACACATCTGTGCCACGACGCCCATATTATGGGTAATCATCAAAATAGAGGTGCCATGCTCATCACGAAGCTGCTTCATCAGCCGAAGAATCTGCGCCTCTATCGTCACATCCAACGCTGTCGTAGGCTCATCTGCAATCAGAAGCTCTGGCTCACAAACCATGGCCATACCAATCATAACACGTTGCCGCAAGCCGCCGGAAAGCTGATGCGGATAGGAATTATAGCGTTTTTCCGGTTCCGGAATTCCACATTTCCGAAAAATTTCAATGACCCGGTTTTTCGCCTCTTCCTTACTGATCTTCTGATGCAACAAAATGGCCTCCCGAACTTGACGCCCCACCGTATATACAGGATTGAGGGACGTCATTGGTTCCTGAAAGATCATAGAGATATCATTTCCCCGGATATCCCGCATTTCCGCCGGAGTCGCTTCCAGCAAATTTTTTCCCATCAGAAAAATTTTCCCGTCCGCAATCTTCCCCGGTTTCCGAATCAACTGCATAATACTCATAGCTGTCATGCTTTTTCCACAGCCACTTTCTCCCACCAATCCAACAATCTTTCCCTTCGGAATCTCAATCGACACGTCATCCACAGCAGGAATGACGCCCTTGGTGGTATGGAACTGCGTTTTCAGATGTTCTATTTTTAATGTATATTCCATCATGCGCCTCCCTACTGCTGTTTGGTGTAGGGATCCAACACATCACGTACACCGTCGCCTAAAAAGTTGAACGCCAGAGCCAGCACTAAAATTGCAACGCCGGGTGCAATGGCAATCACGGGATTGGTAAACAGATAATCTTTTCCTTCTGAAACCATGAGTCCCCAGCTTGTGGCCGGCGACTGTGCACCAATTCCCAAAAAGCTCAAGCTGGATTCAGAGAGAATAGAACCAGGAATATTCAGAGTAAACAATACAATCAATGACGGCAGACAGTTGGGAAGAATATGCCGAAACATGGTTTTAAAGCTTCCCACGCCCATGCTACGAGCCGCCTCAACGTATTCTTTCTCCCGAAGTGACAGCGTCTGAGAGCGCACTACTCTGGCAGTACCGGCCCAAGAAACAATGGTTAAAGCAAGGAAAATGTTCACAATTCCATTGCCCAGCGTGTACATGACGACCATCGCCAACAACAGCGATGGAAACGCCATAGTAATATCCGCCAAGCGCATAATGATGAAATCCACTGTTTTTCCCAAATAACCTGACATCAATCCCAGTAGAGTCCCCAGTAGCATAGAGATCAGCGTGGGAAAAATTCCAATACACAAAGAAATTCTAGCACCATAGATCATACGGCTGAATACATCTCGTCCAAGCTGGTCGGTTCCGAAGATATGCTCCCAGCTCATACCCTGCATCCTGTTGGCGAGATCCTGTTCCGTAGGATCGTAGGGTGCTACCAGTGGGGCAAAAATGGCCGCTAAAGTAATAATTAAAATTACCACAGCAGAAGCAACAGCCAGCTTATTTTCCCGACACATCGTCTTAAACTTTTCCCAGCCGGTCTCAGTTTCTCCCAGCTCCGCTTCCAGCTCTTCTTTTTCGCGCACTTCCTCCGTAATCGGACTTTGCTCATTCCTAATTTTCACAGACGTTCCTCCTTCTTTTTAACGATCCGTGCGAATTCTGGGATCAATAACAGAATAAAGCACGTCTGCAATCAGATTACCTAAAATAATCAACGCAGTGGTAAAAATAACAGTTCCTTGCAACAGCGGCATATCTCGGCTGGAAATCGCGCTGACTGCTAAACGTCCAATCCCCGGAATTGCAAATACCGTCTCCGTAATCACCGCGCCTGACAGCAGGGACGCAACCTGAATCGCCATCATGGTAATGACCGGTAAAAGCGCATTTTTAAACGCATGCCGCACAATGACACCGGACTGTTTGAGTCCTTTCGCCCATGCAGTACGTATGTAATCTTCCTCCAGCGTTTCCAGGAGATTCGACCTGGTAAGCCTTGCAATCGTTCCTGCGGAGCTCCACCCTAAAACAATAGCTGGCAAAACGTAACTGGTCCAACCATCTGCTCCGGAAACCGGGAACCATCCCAACTTATATGCAAATACATATTGGAACAGCAGCGCCGCCCAAAAAACGGGCATTGAAACCCCCAAAAGGCTGACGCCCATAAACAACCGATCCACTAAAGAATTTTTTTTGACAGCAGAAATAATTCCAGCCGGTATTCCGATTACCCATGCCACTACCGCTGCAGAAACCGCCAACTTTACAGTATAGGGAAATGCATCCACAATCAAATCTGTAACAGCCCGATTCATTTTATAGGAGATTCCAAAATCTCCATGGAGCGCATTCCAAATATAACGGCCGAACTGCACCAAGACAGGGTCATTCAAGCCATAGTACTCCGTCATGCGATCAATGACATCCTGCTTCACATGTTCCTTCAACATAATCGCAATCGGATTTCCTGGTACAACGTTGAGCATTAGAAAAATCAGAAGCACAACGCCAATCAATACCGGAATTGAAATCAATATCCGATTTATGATTTTTTTTGCCACGAGGCACCATCCTTTCAAGTTTGCCGGAATCTCCGCACAGCTTCTCCCAAAAATTAGCGAAGCCGTCTGAAAATCCCGTCAAGCCCCAGAACCGCATTCAGAAGGGCGTCCTGAGACGCCCTTCCTAGCAGTGATCTGATGTTTTCAGATATCAGCCGGAGACACTGACATTACGATAATAGTTACTGGACCAGCCATTCCAAGATACAGTAAATCCGGAAACTCTGGGATTCACCACGTATAGATGCTCTCTTGAATACAGCGGCACCCAAACAGCCTCATCCTGAATCAGGATCTTTTCCAGCTCCTGATATTCTGCAATACGCTCATCTTCATCTACAATACCACGGGCAGCCGCTACACGAGCAATAATTTCTTCATTTGTATAGCCAAACCCGCGGTTATTGATATTCTCCATGTTTCCGAAGAAGGAATAGATAAAGTTATCCGGGTCATTGAAGTCCGCAGACCATTCGCCAGTATAGGCATCCAGCTCTCCTGCGGCACGCTGATCCAAATAGCTGCCGGAGTCGATTTCCACCACACTGGCCTGAACGCCAATCTCAGCCCACTGTGCCGCCACAATTTCCAAAAGATCTTTTGTGGTCTGGCTGGCTTCTGAGGAGTAGCACAGCTCCATGGAGAAGCCATCGGCATATCCCGCCTCGGCCAACAGGCTCTTAGCTTCCTCTACATCATAAGGAATTTCGGGCAAATCCGGGTTATAACCAATCAGACCATGAGGGAAGATTCCATTTTCCACATTGCCCTGGCCTGCATAGAGGGCATCCAGGATAGCCTGTCGATCCACAGCCCGTTGGAGTGCCTTGCGCACCAACACGTTGTTTAGAGGCTCTACCGCCTCATTCAGGCCAATGTAGTTAATACCAACTCGTGTGCCGGATACAATCTGATCTGCATAGTCCGGGTTGTTCATAAAATATTCCATTTGAGACGCCGCGTTATCCAAATCCAGCAGATCCAGCTCGCCGTTTTCAAACATCATTCTCTGTGTAGCTTCGTCCGGCACATCCTTCATAATAATGCCCTCACACTTCGGTGCGCCGCTCCAGCAGTCAGGATTTGCTACCAGAACCATCTCGGAGTTTACAGCCCAGGAGTGGAAAATAAAGGGACCCGTTCCGATTGTCACAGATGGATCCAGACCAAACTGATCCCCGGCCGCCTCTGTCGTCTCTTCATCAAAGATGGAAGCACCCGGCGTAGTCAAACATGCCAAAAAGGCAGCATACGGCTGCGTTAACGTGATCTTAAAATTGTAGTCGTCAATGATTTCAAATCCAGTAAGCTCTGTTGCTTCACCGTTTTGTAATTCCTCAGCGCCCTCAATAATATCGTAGATATCATCATTCACCGCTTTTTCGTAAGTCAACATACGAGTGATTGTGTAAAGAACATCAGAAGATGTGAGATCCGCACCATTGGAATATTTGACGCCCTCCTCTAATGTAAAGGAATACGTGAGACCGTCATCTGAAATTTCCCATGATTTCGCCAGCGAAGGAACAATCTCCGAAGTACCGTCATCATTGGCTTGAACCTCCACCAGCCGGTCAAAAATATTCATACCAACAGTATAATACTCTGTAGTACATTGAGGATCAACGGTGTCAGGATTGCTTTCCACAATTCTTAAAAAGTTTGTGGTATCCAGGCCTGCTTCGGCCTGGTCTGCCCCCTCCTGAACAGATGTCTCTGTGCTTCCGCCAGAAGTCCCGGAGGATGCCGCACTGGAAGCCCCATTGCTTCCACATCCGGCCATCAGCCCCGCGAACAGCGAGAGTACCAACGTAAGGCTTAGAAATTTTTTCATAGCATTCTCTCCTAATTGTGGAAAATGAAGTTTTTGTTTCAAAAAGCGTCATTTTTGAATAATGAAAATACATTTGTAAAACTTTCATAGCTCCACTGAATATGTCTTTTATTCTAACATAACTAGTCGAAAATGCAAGAGGAAATTTTGCAAGATTTTATAAAAATTATGCATAATAGATTATTCCCAAGATAATTCTACAGACAAAGTCTCAGAAGTGCCATGCCATTGATCTTTTGGCAAGGCGCCGTTCTCCAATTCCACTTCGCCTCTCTGGTTGTCATAAGGATCGCTGCGAAGATACTTTGTTGCAGGATCAAAGTCCGCCTGGAACTCAGATGCCAACACCACTCGGTAGGGATCTAAATTGCCAAAGTAAAAATTCCAACGTTCTATTGCACCGTCCCGCCAGGCAGCTCCACCATAAGAACAGTCAGCCCAAAGCCAACCATAGGGTGCCACATAAAACATAGCCCAATCGTGACTACCGGCGCCATTTTCATTGGCGTATAGACCTGATTGCCAACGGGCCGGAACTCCAGCAATACGGCACATAGTTACAAACGTCAAAGCCTGTACTCCGCAATCTCCCCGAAGCCTGGAAGCGCAGTACTCCGGAATCACAGGCAGACTTAGATAACTGCGCATATAACTGTAATTCACTTTCTGCGTAATAAAATCATAGATCTTTCTAGCAATCTTCAACGGGTTTTTCTCTTCCCCCACAATCTCTGCCGTCAATGCACGAAGATACGGCGTAAACACAATATGCGGGAGCTGTTCATTCCTGTCAAACTGCGGCTGTACCAACTCCACCTTCTCGGGATCTAGATTTACATAATTCATCCAATTTTCAAACGTGTAGACAATCTCTGTTTCTTTCAGTTTTTCTGCTTCCCCCTCAAAATAGATGGTACGCTGAGGCGCATCCGGCCGTGCCATGGATGTAAATGCAGGAGTTGACGATTCAAGATTCAAATTATGAATTTGGAATTTTTCCAAAGGGTATGGCATCCATATGTGAATTTTCTCATGTTCCTGTCCCGGTTGCAGGGAAACTTTCATCCTGGAACGAATCCTTAACTTGCATTTTGCTCCCCCATGGGCTTTCATAAATGCAATAACCTCATCTCGGATCTCTGTTTCCGTTCGCTTTCCGGGGCCCGGTTCCGCCGGACAACGCTGTCTTGCCGCAATATCATTTCGGATCTTTATAAGATTTTCATAAAAGCTATCAATGTAACGGACCTGTCCATTGACAAAAATCCAGTCTACTACATTTTCTCTCCGAAGCTGCTCCAGCTCTTCCGGTCTCCAATTCTGTAGACGTTCAGACAGCACTTGCTCCGCTTCCTCTGGCGTGATAGTGTAATCCTGTTGCATCCGCTGAATTTGAGCAGCTTCCATCCGCAATTTGTGACGCAGCGTTTCCGGAATATTTTCTGCCATGCGCTGTTCAATTAAACGAAGGCAACCGTCAAAATCCCCATACCATTTCAACTTTTCGATATCCTCCGGCAACGGATATCCAATCGACTCCAAAATTTCTTTCATAGTACTTCCTCCCCCATAGTTCTTTACTTCTCAACGGATTTTGTATAGTTGCAAATGTGCTCTCCATTTGCTCAAATTTTTCGAAGGCCCACCGCCTGCATTCCCAATTCTTGATACCGCTGCTTTACCAACAACCGGTCATAGCCTACACACCCATGATTCATCCAGGGATCATTAAAATAATAAACCTGATCATCATACCCCACCAAAAGTAAACAATGCTGATGGTTTATCCACTGGAACTGTCCTACCCGATCCTCTAAGTTCCATACCGGACCGAGCTCTGAAGGTTCCATATTCAGCGTTGCCCAGAATACGACTGGCATATTATGGTCGATATATGTTTTCAACAGTTCAGCAATATCTTTTCCCCGCTCAACAAAAACGCGAAACCGTTCCCCAGCGACTCGTTGTATTGCCGCAGCAATACATGGCGCATAGCAGCCATAAGATCCCTTCTCGTTGTTATATGGGCTCCCAATAAATGCATCATCGGGATGTGGGCCATAAAGGCGTCCTTTTCGGAATGTAAGGTCTCTCTTTGAAAGATAGCGGTCGATAAATTCTTCCGGTGAAATGGGATACCCCAAGTAACGGAGAAGCATCACGGCTGAAATGCTTTCGCACCCGGTTGGGTACTTTTCAGTCTGGTCAATATAAGGCACTTCTATTATTTTCAACTTCGGCACTCCTCTTCACATCTCCAAAATCATAAGACTATAGTATTATACTTGTATTGTCCAGTTCAGGCAATTCCTTGCTACAGGAAATTCGTAATTTTTTAACAGCTTTGTTGTCAAAAAACTGGCAGCAGAAATGACCTGCTGCCAGTTTTTCTATAGTTTCTTTCAAATCATTCGCTTCTCCAAATCAGCAGCAAATCGCCCACCGCATCTACAATCAGGAAAATCCCGGCAACCCGGAGAAGCACTTTTGCCGTTGAAAAGGGATTAAAAATAATCAATACCCCCATCACCAGCGTAAGGATCCCAACCGTCAGTGCCATCTTCCAACCATAACCTAAAGCCTTTGATTCGCGGGCGCTTTGGACATCTCTGGCTCCGTGCATGATGAGCAGTATCCCCAGGACAATCCCTACCACCGAAACCAAAAATGTCGGTCTCAGCAGTACAACCAACCCCGTTGCCAACTCCACAAGTCCCAGCACAAGATCTCCTTGCCCTATCGGTTTTCCGTGCCGTAATAGCGACGACAAAATTGACACAACTCCAGTGATTACCAAAATCCAACCTAAAATTAAAAACAAGGTCTCAATCGCGATTCCGGGCATCACGGTTAACATGATCCCCAAAATCAACGTCAAAACTGCCGTCAATAACATTTGCATTCTGATTTTTTGAAAGAACTCAAACATAGGTCCGTCCTCCTTACAAAATGGTACCGACACAGGGAACAGCTGTGCCGGTACCCTGGCAAACCGGCATCTCTTCGGAAAGAGTTTCATATAGGAGCGGAAAGAAAGAGAGGAGAACCGAAGATGGAAATTCGACACCAGGTTTACTGTTTGTATCATAGCACAGCAGATCATATGATGTGTGAATATTTTTTGAATTTCATCAATATTTTACTTGCTCCACTGTTTTCTTTGTCGATATTTGAACTTTTTCTCTTTTTTCTTGTAAAAATGATTGCAAATTTTTTAGCCTCACAGTATAATTATATTACTTTCACTATAATTTACAAACAGGAGTGCTCAACAATGCGTATTCAAGTCACATCTGACAGTACTTGCGATCTTCTCCCAGAGTATCTTGAGACACATCACGTGGAAATTCTCCCTCTCTATATTATCATGAACGGAAAAACATACCGTGACGGCGTGGATATTTCCCCCTCTGAAATATTTGCACACGTGTCTGCCGGAGGCGATCTTTGTACCACTGCTGCAAGTAATGTGGACGATTATGGTAATATGTTCTCTCGATTACTCCAGCAATCTGACGCCATTATTCATATTTCCATCAGTGCTGAATTTTCCTCCTGTTATCAAAACGCTCATACGGCAGCTTTGGACTTTCCAGACCGCGTATTTGTAGTGGACTCTCGAAACCTTTCCAGCGGTCATGGCCATATCGTCTGTGAAGCAGTTAAAATGGCCGAGGCCGGAGTGCTGCCCCCGTCTGAAATTGCCAAAGAACTTCAAGCACTGACAAATCGAGTGGAAGCCAGCTTCCTTTTGGATCGCTTAGATTATATTCGGAAGGGTGGACGATGCTCCGCTATAGTAGCGCTGGGTGCGAATCTTCTGAATCTGAAACCCTGCATTAACGTTGTGGATGGAAAAATGAAGGTAGGGAAAAAATATCGGGGTAAATATGAAAAGTGTATTTTAGAATATGTACGTGATCGGCTTCAAAACCGGGACGACATTGTTTATGAGCGAATTTTTATTACACACACTTCTGTGGAAAATGGTCTCGTTGATAAAATCCGAGAAGCCATTCAAACATACGCTCCATTTACAGAAATTATCGAAACTGAGGCCGGATGCACCATTTCCTGCCATTGTGGCCCCAATACGCTTGGCATTCTGTTTATCCGTTCCAAATAACCAAAAGACTTTTTATCACAAAGTAGAAAACCTGATTATCACGCAAGATACTCCCCCGCTCGTTACACAGTGAACCAGCGGGGGAGTATTATGATTGAAGATCAAAATCAGGGGAAATTTGTTATAACTGCATGACAGCAGCAAACGCTGTATCTGTACAATTTTTAATGTTTGCCGGGGTAATATTATCGCCAATCACGTAAAATTCCGGGGCTAAATTACGGAATTCCTCTGCATCTACGGACTTTCTTCCTCCGGAGATTACAACCGCATCACAATCAATTACGCGGATCTCATGGGGTAGCGTTGACTCATCCACCTTAGGCGCCGGCTTTGCAAATCCTGGCCCGTGCTTTTCTTCCCCATTATTATGAATTGGCATCAGCGGGCGCCGAGGCGGGAATCCCTCTGGACGCGGATCCGGCATTACATTGGGTACCTTAGGCTTTTGATCCATCTCTTCCATCATCTCAAACATAACGTCCTGATGGGGAACACCCAGTGTTAGATCCAGTCTCACTTGCGTCGGACTGACTTCCATAGTCACGGCATGCTCAATAAAATGGAAGTTTGGCTCGTTTTCATACGCCAACTCCATCGCGCGTTTCGAATGCAAATCATCAAATAATTTCGCCTGTTTCCGTGTGACCATGGTTGTATCATGCCCAGCTTTTGCTAAATACAATGCCGCTTCACGTCCAGTATCTCCGCCGCCAATCACCACAATCTTATGTCCCAGCTCTGATTCGCGGCCAAAAACTTTCTCTGCCAGCCAGATCTGTTGATTTTCCGCGCCTTTTACAGGAATGCGCTGTGCCGTTGACCCCATAGCAGCCAAAACCACATCATAGTTTCCGTTCCTGATGAGTTCTGGCGTCGCAGGTGTATTCAAAAGTACCGTCACCTTAGATTTCCCGATCTCTCGAATCATCCAATCCTTATAGTCCTTTAGATTCCACTTAAAGGAAACATAATCTGAGAATTTCAGCTGGCCGCCCAAACTGCTACCGGCCTCATAGAGCGTTACATCATGCCCCTGTTCATCTGCAAACAGAGCCGCCCGCATTCCTGCAGGACCTCCACCCAAAATCGCAATCTTTTTCTTTTTCCCGGTGGGGTGGAACATACGATCGAGCATATGGTGATAGCCCGCATATGGATTTACAGCGCAAAAACTGCTGTGGCACCCATTGCACAGAAGGCATGGCGTGATATCCTCACCGTGGCCCGCTTTAATCTTATCAATATAATGTTCATCGCAGATAAGCGCCCGGGAAACAGAAACGCAATCGGTCTTTCCCTCTGCAAGAAACGACTCTATAAGATCTGGATCACGAAATCCCCCTACTGGAGAAACCACTGCCTTTATGCCACGTTTTTTAAAGGCTTCGGCAAACTGGAGATTATATGGATTATTTTTATCCAAATTATAGCTATTTACATGGGTAAAAGACCCATCCCATCCACGGATCTGGAAAATATCTACCAAGCCTTCACACAACTCACAGTAATCCAGCCAATCTTCTACCGTATACCCCGGCGCCTCTTCCATGGCAGATATTTGCGCTTCAATCAAAAAGTCTTGTCCGCAGGCTTCCTTAATACGGCGGAATAATTCCAACGTCAAAGTAGCCCGCTCCTTCATGGTCGCTCCGCCGTATTGATCTGTCCGCTGATTCAGCAGCGGACTCAAAGAACACGCCAAAATGCTGCCACGATAAGACATATAAATGGTTACCATATCAAATCCAAGCTTTTTCAGCTCTTTGCAGGCATATACAAAATCTTGAATCATTCCCTCTAGCCGCTGGGCAGAAATCCCCGGTTTGTCATAGAGGTTCATAGAGTAATCTCCAGTCATGGGAATCTCATCCCAGTTGGGCGTATCAGAGATATTCACATTTTGTGGTTCAATCGCCATAAGCGACGCCGAACACAACGAACCATATGCATGAACCCGTTTGCATATCTCCCGATACTGTTCCTGTACTTTGGGATCATCCATATGACAGGATGCCATCTTGCTATAGTTCCCCTCGCAATCCGGATAGGCTCCAATTCCCATTGTCACAGTGGCCGCTCCATTGCGCGCCAAATGTTCGTAAAATGGTCCTGCCAACTCCGGTTCCATTGCATCGGACGAAACACACTTGGAATTGAGAATCCTATTTTTCAGTGTCACATTGCCAATTTTTAATGGAGACAACAAATGTTTATATCGATTCATTCAGCTCAACCTTTCTTACGATACCGGATGGGAATCCCCATCCGGTATCATATCAATACCAATTCACTTAGCCATTCACTGCATCATACGCTTCTTGCTCCAAGGCAATGCACTCCTCAATTCCCATAGACTTGAGCGTCTCCACAAAGGAATCCCACTGGCTGTCAATATCACTGTCACCGATTGCAAATTGTGCAATCATCTGGTTGGCATACGTCAGAATGTCACTGGCTCTGTAGCTTTCAGCTTCCTTCTGCTCCGTGGTCATAGTCACATTACTGGAAATTGCCATCGTACCGTCCAGATTGGAAGTCCATACATCCCATGCCTCATTGACCAAATCAGAGTTTAAATAAGCATTTCTGTAGCGAAGCATCAGAGAAGGCATTGTGCCATATGCACAGCGGCAACGCATATAGTTGGACACAGATAGCCCAAATTCGTTATTTACCACCGCTTCTGTAAATACCGG
>CABRZL010000045.1 GCA_902475435.1 uncultured Eubacteriales bacterium
GACGCATATTGTGAATCCCAACTGCAGCCATTGTCCCAAGTATGGTGGAAATAACCGTTGCAACAACCGCGATAATAATCGAGTTTCTCAGCAAGGGAAGCAAGGTACCATCTTTAAACAAAGCCCCATACTGGCTAAACGTAAAACCATCCCATGAAGCAATATCAGTTCCCTGATTAAAGGATGCCACGGCCAGGACAATCATAGGCAGATACAAAAACAGGAACACGATGACGGTAAACGTACGGGTCACTTTTTTCACAGCGTCATCATCTCCTCTCCTTCATCTTCTGCGGAGAAGTGATTCATAATACCAACACAAATCAGCACCATCACCATAAGGACCAGACTCAAAGCCGCCCCCAGATTGGGATTATAGGCAGTTTTAAACTGGCTTTCAATAACATCGCCAATCAGCACCGTACCTGTACCACCGAGTTTCTGGGAGATATAAAACGTTGATACAGCAGGAACAAATACCATGGTGATACCGGAAATAATTCCCGGAACGCTGAGAGGAAGCGTTATCCGCCGGAATACTTGTACGCTGTTGCATCCCAGATCCTGCGCCGCTTCCTCGAGCTTTGGGTCGATCTTCATGATCACCGTGTATAAGGGCATAATCATATAGGGCAAATAGTTATATACCATACCCAAAATTACAGCGCCATTGTTTCGTATCAGGGGCAACGGTCCTATGCCGATTGCATTTAAAAGCTGATTTATAATTCCAGTATCCTCCAAAAGTGCAACCCAGGCCAGCGTCCGGAGCAGAAAGCTCATGCACATAGGAAGCATAATCAGCATAGACAAAAGCTTTTGCCATTTTTCGCTTACCGTAGCAATGCAATAAGCTACGGGATAGCCAATCACCAGGCAAATAACACTGGCCGCAGCCGCCAAACCGATGGAACGGAAAAAAATCGGAAGGTAAGTTCCAATTCTTTCAATATTTTGAATCGTAAAGCCCCCGGTAATAGAATCCGTCAACGCATAATATATTACGATCCCCAGCGGAATCAATGTGAAAATTACCATCCAGATCAGATATGGTCCGGCCAAAAGCTTATTTTTCATCGCTTTCCCCCTCCGGATCCTCCTCCATCTCGTCATATTCGGCGCTGTAGGAACTATAATCACCGAACTGCTCAGAATAGGCACTTTTCTTCATAATATGGATCGCATCCGGATCCAGACTGATTCCTATTTTATCCCCTACGCTGTGGTTATCCGTGGTTTGAATCAACCATTTGAAGCCGCCTACATCCACAAATGTGTCATAGAAGGTGCCCTTGAAAATGACGTTGGTAACAACTGCAGTGAGATAGCCACCTGCAGGGGAGACAATATCGATATCCTCCGGTCGAATCACTACGTCGACCGGCTCATTCTGCGCAAAGCCGTGGTCAAGACATTGGTAACGATGACCAAAAAACTCCACCTCGTAATCCTTCCGCATGATACCGTCAAGAATATTGCTTTCGCCAATAAAATCGGCGACAAAAGCGTTTTGAGGTTCATTATAAATATCAACAGGAGATCCTATTTGCTGGATACAGCCCTTATCCATGACAACAACGGTATCACTCATGGCTAAGGCTTCCTCCTGATCATGGGTTACATAGATAAATGTGATTTCCAGCGCCTGCTGGATCCGTTTGAGCTCATTCTGCATATCTTTTCGAAGCCGCATATCTAGCGCGCCTAAAGGTTCATCCAACAAGAGTACTTTCGGTTGATTCACCAGCGCTCGAGCAATTGCAACACGTTGCTGCTGACCACCGGAAAGCGATGTAACCTTTCGGTTCTGAAACCCCTTTAAGCTTACAATTTCTAACATTTCTGTGACGCGGCGGTCTACCTCGTCTTCTGAAAGTTTACTGACACGAAGCCCAAAGGCAATATTGTCATAAACGTCCAGGTGCGGGAACAGCGCGTATTTCTGAAACACCGTGTTGATCTTGCGGCGATAGGGCGGAACATCGTTAATCCGCTCGCCATCGAAAAATACGTCTCCAGAAGTTGGCTTTTGAAAGCCTCCAATGATGCGCAGGGTTGTGGTTTTTCCACATCCGCTGGGGCCAAGCAAGGTGAGAAACTCATGATCGTTGATTGTCAGATCGATGGAATCCAAGACTGTTTCACCGTCAAAGCTCATGGACACGTTCTGGAGACGAATGAGTTCTTTTGCCATTTATCCTCCCCCGTTCTTTCCAAAAAATTTCCGTGCCGTCCAGCAGCCGCTGCTGCCAAATGACACGGATGAGTCTATTATATTTCATCGGTACATATTGTCAAGTATCAAAAAGCTTCTACCTAAAAATTTGTCAGAAAGACGAAAAAGAGCCCTTTTGTTCTTCCGTTTTCGACGGATCAAAAGCAAAATTGGCGGCAACATACAAAGTGCCGCCGCCAATTACTCTGTTTATTGATATTGTGCCAAGAATTCCTCCAACGTCAGGCCGGAATTGTAGATCATCTCTGCATACTCTCGCCCCACATAACGATAGTGCCAGGGCTCGTTGTTGACACCCGTAACGGCCTCGCTACCAGAGGGATAACGATATATAAATCCGTAGCGCCATGCATTCTCTGCAAGCCAGCCATGGACCGTATCGGCATTACTGGCATACATACTGATATCCAAAGCCAGACCCACCTCATGTTCGCTAGTACCCGGACGGGCCACCCACTGTTCTGCCAAGGCCTCCGCGCTGGCATAAGAATAGCCGTAACTTATGTATTGATTGACTTTGCGCTGAAATAGAAATTGTTGAATGGCATTGGTACGGAACCCAGAGTCTATGTAAGCACTGATCCCAGCATCAGATAGCGCCTGCATCATTGCCATACAGTCATCATACATTCTGGCGTCTACCTTCTCCCCCCAGGGGGTGCTTCGCAACTCCAGAGAATCTACATACCCTGCCGGAATCGGATTCCAGCGGTTAACCAATATTAAACGCCAATCGCTGAGATCCACAGGTCCTGGTCCAACCTGACGGCCATCATCCTCCAGCATTTGGCCAAGACGCGTAAAAATTGCAGCGACCTCTGCCCGAGAGGCTGAACTCTGGGGTTGGAAGGAACCGTCAGGGTACCCATTGATCAATCCAGCACGTTGACAAACAGACACAGCTTCCTGCGCATAAACGCCAATACGTTCCTGATCAGTAAAGGATACGGTATCCACTGTTTCAGGCAGGGAGAATCCGACGTACTGCGCATAGCGATAGACCAGGGTACAAATCTGTTCCCGACTGACAGGAAGATCCGGCTCAAAGGTAGTTTCTGACATTCCCTTTACAAGTCCAGTGGATTTCCCCCAATTTACAGCTGTGCTATAGTACTGTTCTTCAGGCACGTCGGTAAAACCACTGTCTGGGAAATCGCCGCCTTGTGAACCATCCGCACGACATAACACGGTCACAAACATTCCACGGGTCATTGTAGTATCTGGAGAAAAAGATGTATGATCAACGCCTCGAAACAGTCCGTGATCGCTCACATAAGACACATAGTCAGCAAACCAAGCTTCCTCACTGACATCAGAAAACGCTGCAACGGATATACTGAGCAAAAAACAACTGAGCACCAGAGTTAGAAGGACAGCAGAGAATCGTTTGTACCGCGGCATAGCAGAAACCCTCCCACGTAAATACTATATGATTAGTATAGAAGTGCGGGAAGATAATGTAAAGGAACAAGTTGGAAACAAAACGGCTACAAATTGTGTAAGTCATTTGGCATCAATACATACTGCTCAAAATCACTGCCCCAAAGGTGTTGTCGTCCTACGGATCGGCCTCCGCAGCGCTGGTAAAGCTTTTGAAGCCGCAGGTCGTCACTGGCAACCAGAAAACGCAGGCTTTGGAACCCTCGGGAAAAGCACTGTGCGGCTGCAGCGCAAAAAATCTCCTTTGCTAATCCTTGGCCCTGATAAAGGGGATCTAATCCAAAACGGGCCGCTTCTGCGGCAGAACTACTAAGATCAGGCCAAGGCAGCATATCCAGCTCTCCAATTTGCCCTATGGAAATCAACCCTATCAGTTGGTCATCCGAACCGAGAATCTGATACAGCGCACAGTGGTTAATATCCCATCGGAGGATATCCTCATTGGGATATTCCTCATTCCAGTGACTACCTGGTGCAAGAGCAGCTCGGCGACAAAGGCGCAACATGTCGGACAGCATCTCCTTACTCGCCATATGAAACGAAAAATTGGACATTTATGGTTCACGTCTTTCTGATGAATTTTGAGAATCTGATGGTTTCGATGCTTTCTTCTTTCGGCGGCACAATAACACAACAACCAAAACAACCACGCCAACGGGAATTAAAATCGGCAATGCAGCCACAAAAATCCGGAACAGGGCTTTCGCGGCACGACCAATCCAATGGATGGTGGAAAGAAATCCATCGCCCACTTGCTGCCAATAGGTCATTTCCTCTTGGGGTTCCGGGGTCAACACCTGAACCTCCTGTATGTTTATTGTTACGGTACTATAGTCTACCTGATTGTCCCAGTTTTTGAGCTGGGCAGTCAGCGCTTCTTTTTGATAGCGTATTTCGCTGAGGCGGCTTTCCAGAGTAATCATATCTTCAACCGTCCCCGCCTGTTCGAGAATCTCCAGCAGCCGTTCTTCCTGAAGTTCATAAGCCTTTAGCTGTGACTCCGTATCGGTATACTGAGCAGTGATATTCTCCGCATCGCTACTTAGATGCGTCACATTGCCTATCGTGTCCAGTGCAGAAGTCATAGCAGAATAATGTTCCCGTGGAACACGGATGGTGAATGCAGCGCTGCGATTAGAGATGACACCAGAATAGCTGTCCGTCAAGTTACTTCCGTTGACAGAAGAATTCTCCAAAAACGCCTCGTATCGGTCCATCAGAGCATAAACGGCATCTATGCTTGCATCAAAGTCTGTGGTTTCAATCTCTGCATAAGCGGAATAAATAATTCGTTCGGAAAGACTGTCAGAGTTGTTCCCTTCTGTTATACCGGTCTGCCTCTGTGTTTCGCCTGTTACCGCAACCGTCTCTTCCTGAACCAGATCTTCCGTTGCCGCTTCAGAATATGCAGTTGCGGTGTCTGCGGTGGCTTCATTTGTTGATGCAGCACCACAAGCCGTCAACAGCGCAAATATCAGCAATGCAAGGAATAATCTGTTTATCTTTTTCATAAGACTCCCTCCTACCTTTTCATGAAAATAAAAATCCCATCAAATTATTAGACGCAAGAAAAGAGAAATGGTTGCAGAAAACACAAAAATCCCGGCAGCGCTGAGACTACCGGGATAAAATTGTAGAAAACTTTAAGCCTTGGGCGCGACTGTCAGCGTACCATCGGCATTTTCAGTAACAACACCATTGAACGTACAGCCCTCACCTACGGTGAGCTTATTGATAATGCCAGGAGCAGTAACATTCCAAACTGCACCATCCTTCAAGGTAACTTCCACCGTATTGTCACCATTGAAGAAATTACGGTTTTCCACGTGAGCCAAATAATAAAATTCTTTAATTGTAAAATGAGTGTTCTGCTTCCCATTTTCGTCAATATGACGGGTCTCTGTAGCAGAGACGGCACCGTTGAGCACAGCGCCCTTACCCAGCGTTACAAACAGCGGCTTGGGCTTCTGTCCATAATAGCCAGTACCATTGTAGATATTGCCGTTGAGTGTAACATCTGTAGCATTGAGGAATGTATCAGGCTTTACCGGAGCCATCCCACCGGGACCTCCGGGGCCGCCAGGACCGCCTGGACCTCCGGGGCCGCCTGGGCCGCCAGGACCGCCTGGACCACCCGGGCCGCCAGCCATAGGATCAAAGGAAGGAGCTGGCATTTTAGAAGTAATCTGACCATTCTCAGAAGGCCAGCCAGGCACTTCGTTGAACTCTGTATTAAACATGGGGCCTGCATCGGTCATCTTAGCGCCCACCAGATTGTCGTCGTCGTCCATCATCTGAAGGATAACGCCGTTCCCAGAGGTCAGCTTTGCCCCGTCTTCTACATTGCAGGTAACACCGCCGGACTTTAACAGAAATACAGCATTGTTTGCATTCACTTCCGTCCCCTCGGTATAGACAATCTTGCCGTCGCCGTGGGCCATAACGCCAAACTCGCAGTCAATCCGCGTGATTCGTCCCTTACCCGGAGCCTCGTAGACCGTTTCCCCAGTGATGGGCGAAACAAACTTAATGGTTCCTTTGGAAGATTTGTAAATACCAGTGCCGCCGCGAAGCACAGCGCCATGGGTACCGACCTTAATATCCACGCCGGAGAATTCCTCATAAGCGTTTCCGATGATGTAGGAACCATAACCGGAGCCATACTTTGTGGCATAAGGATCCTTGGTATCAGAGAAAGGAACATTTTCGCCCAAAAGGATCATATCGGAATCTGCCACATACAAATGCATATTTTGGCCGGCATCGGTGGAGAGCACGCCCCACTGATTGGCTTTAAAGCAAGTATCCACAATATAGGCAGTACCGCGATCCCCTTCAAGGTTGATACCGCGGGCATTTCCGCCGATTCCCAACACCCAGGGAGGCGCAACCATGGTTTTCTGATTGGCAGAGTTCACATACCCGTCATAAAGCGTACCGCCGCGAACCGTGATATTACAATCCTTGAACAGGCACTCCGAGCGATCGTCGCAGAACAGAGCAGGTTTCGCCACGCCTACAGAATTGATCTGCGTTTTTTCAACCGTGAGATTGGCGCCTTTGAAACCTGCCAGAACTGCACCATATCCGGAGAAATCGCACACATGTTTACCGTCGGATTTCGTGTCGTAATTAAGAACCGAGTTTTTAATGGTGTACTTGCCGCCTACAGAAATCACAGCGGAAAAATCATCAGAGGTGGAGTGAATCTGTACGCCATCCATTCCATCTGCCATAACAGTACCGCCCTGAATTGCGGCCTTGACAGAATTTTCCTCGTCTATGCCTGACTCAGTGACCATGACGGCGGCACGATAGGGCTCAATGCCGCGCTTATCAAAGCTTGCGGGCTGTTCAGTCATGGGAGACGTGACGATAAATTCTGCCTGATCGGGATATTCCTTCCCCGGCACGTAGGAAACTTCCACACCGTCAACCAGTACCGTAACCAGTTTGCCCTCAGGAGCTGTAAAGGTTTTCATGAAGATTCTCCTTTTTGTAATAGATTCCGGCCAATACCGGAAGAAGCCATTTTGACTTCTAACAATATTAAGTATACAGCCAGACTCCCAAAATGGCAAGAATTTAATAGGGCCGATTTGATCTGTTTTTCAACCGTATGTAACCTAAAAGCGCCTGGAATCTGCTAAAAACAGATTCCAGGCGCTCATCTTAATTAGGAGTTACCGCAGTAATGACTTCTCCATTTTCATCTCGAAGCGTAGTGACAGTAAACCCGTCAAAATACAGGGTGCCGATTCTTCCGGCATCCGGATCGTTCTCATCCACATCTTCATAGTCGGAACGAGAGGGAACGCCAAGATCCGCAATGAGCGAGGAAAGGGACTGTCCGACATAAGCCATAGCCTCATCTATCGTTGCCGTAGAAGCAGGGGCCGGAGGCGAAATAGCAGGACTGGCAGAGGGAGACGAATCCGGTGTATTTGGGGTCGATGATGTACTCGGCGCTCTGCTCGAAGTAGGTCTTGATGTTGCGGTACTACTGGGAGATGCTGAGGGCTCTGTTGAAGTCGGCGAATCCCCTTCCACCATCGGACCGGAGGACGCAGCTGGCTGACTAGAACTTGTTGGAGCGGCTTCGCCATTGACCACCTGACCGGTGGAGGGCTGCGCAGAAGGATCTACCGCCACACCAAAAGTCTGAAGTCCTTCCGGTATGGAAGAGGATTCCGTCGTATCTCCACAGGCACATACAAGCAACGCAGTTACAACCGCAAGAAGAAACACAATAAGACGATGTTTGGCCATAAAGACCACTCCTTTCCGCTTGATCTCAACACAACATGATGATAATGGTAGGATTATAACACAGTTTTTTTAATTTGAATAGTCTAATAATGAAAAAAGTGTAACAAAAAATAGCAAAAATTCGACAAATAAAAACACAGGCCCGTGTCTAACCGGGCCTGCAACATTTTCATATCATCGTCTGAATGGTACGAATAAAATCAGCAGTATTGGCAGCTTGAAACAATGCAGAACCTGCCACCAGCACGTTGGCTCCCGCCTCAATGCATGTTTTTGCAGTCTCCAAGTTTACACCGCCATCCACTTCCAATTCTACGCCAGGAATGCAGACATCAATAATTTTCCGAAGCGCACGAACTTTAGGCATCATACCTGCCATGAATTTCTGTCCCCCAAAGCCTGGCTCCACAGTCATGACCAGAATCATATCCACCAAGTCTATATAGGGATCTATGGCAGTAGCCGGGGTATTGGGTTTGATGGAAACAGCAGCCCGAACACCTTTCCCTCGAATGGTCTGAAGCGCTTTCGCATTATTTTCTACGGTATCTGCTTCAGCATGAATCGTAAGAATATCAGCACCAGCATCGCAAAACTGCTCTACATATCGAATGGGTCGATCAATCATCAGATGTACGTCTAACGGCAAATCGGTGATTCTGCGAATAGCTGCCACCACAGGAATCCCGATTGTAATATTAGGCACGAACAAACCATCCATAACATCAATGTGGACATAATCTGCACCGCACTGGGCAATATGATGAATATCCCGTTCCAGATTGACAAAATCTGCTGAAAGAATAGACGGCGCTACCTTTGGCATATTTGTACCTCCTAAATCAACCAAATGTGGCAGTCGCAGGAACAATCTTCACAGCATACCCCTGCTCCTCCAATGATTTTACAATCGCCTGTTTGTGACTATGGCCAAAAGCTTCCAGCGTAACCCGCAGCTCCACCTCAGCCTGACGGTTGATAGACACGAACTGATTATGCTCGAGCTTGATGATATTGCCCTGCTGATCCGCCACAATTTTTGCTACGCGCAGCAACTCTCCGGGCCGATCCGGCAGCATAACCGAAAACGTGAATACACGGCCTCGATGGATTAGTCCGTGTTGAATCAGACTGCTCATCGTAATGACATCCATATTTCCGCCGCTTAAAATTGGAACCACAAATTTCCCCTTACAACTGATATGCTGTAAGGCAGCAACAGTAAGAAGTCCGGAATTCTCCACCACCATCTTGTGTTTTTCCATCATGTCCAAAAAGGTTTCTACCAATTCGTCATCGCTGATGGTGATGATATCATCCAAATTTTCCTTCACATAGGGAAATACCTGATCCCCAACGGTTTTCACTGCAACACCGTCAGCAATGGTATTGACTGTGGGCAAAGTAACAGGATGGCCTGCCTCTATGGCGGCTTTCATGGACGCGGCTCCCTCAGGTTCCACTCCAATAACCTGTACATTGGGATTTAAAAGCTTCGTAAGCGTGGCAACGCCGGCAGCCAAACCACCGCCGCCAATGGGAACCAAAATCATATCCACATCGGGCAAATCTTTAAAAATTTCATAGGCAATTGTCCCTTGCCCAGTGGCCACTGTTAGATCGTTAAAGGGATGTACGTACGTGAGTCCCTGTTCCTCGGCAAGACGGGCTGCTACAGCGGCAGATTCGTCAAAGCAGCCTCCTTCCATAATTACCTTTGCACCATAATCCTTGGTATTGTTCACCTTCACCAACGGTGTCGTAGTAGGCATGACAATCGTCGCAGGAACACCTACTCGCTGCGCGGCAAACGCCACACCCTGGGCGTGATTCCCAGCAGAAGCGGTGACAAGCCCTCGCGCTTTCTCTTGTTCCGTAAGCGTGGAAACCTTAAAGCAGGCGCCTCGAACCTTATACGCTCCCGTAAGCTGCATGTTCTCAGGTTTTAGGTAGACATTACCCCCACATTGTTTGGAAAAGTGTGGACTGTAAATAAGGCTGGTATTGGAGAGAATTCCGGACAGAAGATCTCTTGCCTGTCGAAATTCATTCAGTGTCATCATGTGGAATCCCTTCTTTTTCTGGATTTCTTCAGGCGTAAAAACGCCGCAGGGAAAGCCCAGCGGTAAACAATGTGTAAATATACAAAAAACGTATGGAAATTGTCGCTCTGAAGAAGTATAATATTTAGTATAATATGTTTTTTTAAGAGTGTCAACCGCTGTTGATAATTCTTGACAGAGAAAGCCGGATGCGGTAAAATGGCCCCATAGAAGGTGAATTAAATTGAAAAAGATCATACGCAGATCTGTAATTCCTGTTTACGTCTCAGCAGGGATATGGTTGATCTGTTGTCTATTCTTACCCATGTATCAATTGTGGCACTACCTAATTTATGCGTTGGTAACAGTGGCCGCTTATTTTATCGCCAGACACTTCTTCCCTGGAACTGTGGAAGAGGTGCAGTTGCCCCAAGCTCCTCCGGATTCCGGCGACCCAGAAGTAGATGCGTTGATTCTCCAGGGTCGAGAACAACTAAAGGAATTGGAGAAATTGAACGCCGAAGTGGGAAGTTCTACACTTCGGACACACGTAAATGCACTGGAGCTTTTGGGCAATAAAATTTTTATAGCATTAGAAGAAGATCCCTCCCGTTTAGGCCGTACCAAAAAGTTTTTGAACTATTACCTGCCCACCACCGTGAGTCTGCTACGTCGTTACCATTCTCTGGAGCTTCAGCGTACAGGAGGCGATAATATTACCTCCACTATGAAAAAAATTGAGGATATGCTTTGCAAAGTGGAAGCAGCGTTTCAAAAGCAGCTGGACAACCTCTATGAGGCCGAAGCAATGGATATTACAGCAGATATCCAGGTAATGCAGCAAATCATGGAATCGGAGGGTCTGCTGGCCGCAGATGAGAATAACAATCATACCACTATATAAAAGGAGTAATTACCATGGATGAAAAAATTCCCGAACTGACCTTAACCCCAGAGCTGGATACTGCACCGGAACTGGAGCTGTCCCCTCAAAAAGAGGAAAAACCCGCTGCTGAGGCTGGTTCTGAGTTCTCATCTTTGAGTCCTGCAGAACAAAAAGCTGTTTTGGATTTTGCCGAAAAAATTGACCTGACGAATACAAGCCTCGTACTACAATATGGAGCTGCAGCTCAAAAAAATATCGCCAATTTCTCGGAGTCTACCCTCAGCGCCGTCCGTACTAAGGACATGGGGGAGCTGGGCGAAATGGTCTCGTCCCTAGTGGCAGAACTCAAGGGATTTTCTGCCGAAGAAGAAGAAAAAAAGGGCCTGTTCGGTTTATTTAAAAAAGCATCCAATAACCTGCAAAATATGAAGATCAAATACGACAAGGCGGAAGCCAACGTCGATAAGATTGCAGAGCAATTGGAAAACCATCAGGTAGTACTCATGAAAGACGTCGCTCTGCTGGATCAGATGTACGAGAAAAACCTGGAATACTTTAAACAGCTTACCATGTATATTCTTGCAGGCGAGAAAAAATTGGCGCAGGAGCGAAGCTCTACCTTGGTGGATCTTTATGAAAAAGCCAAGAAAAGCGGGCTCCCCGAAGACGCGCAGGCGGCCAACGATTATGCTTCTATGTGTGATCGGTTTGAGAAAAAGCTCTATGATTTAAAACTTACGCGGCAGATTTCCATTCAAATGGGACCGCAAATCCGCATGATTCAAAATAACGATACCCTAATGACAGAAAAGATACAGACCTCTTTGGTGAATACTATCCCATTGTGGAAAAGTCAGATGGTTTTGGCATTAGGTATCTCCCATTCCAAACAGGCCATGGAGGCACAGCGCGCCGTATCGGACATGACGAACAATCTGCTGAAGAAAAATGCAGACATGCTCAAGATGGCCACCATTGAAACCGCAAAAGAATCCGAACGCGGCATTGTAGACATTGAAACATTGCAGCATACAAATCAGAGTCTGATTTCTACGTTGGATGAGGTTGTCCAGATCCAGACAGAAGGCCGCCAGAAACGTCAGGAGGCGGAAGTCGAATTGCGGCGTATTGAAGGAGAGCTGAAACAAAAGCTCTTAGAAGTGAGGAGCTAATCCATGAAAAAACGCGGCATTGCATATACAATTTTAGCCTTGACTTTGGTATTCGGCACTCTGTTTGGCTCCTGGCGCAGCTTGACAGCAGAGCGTCGCGACGCCACCGAAGCTTTTTATGTGGGAACTGACCAAAGCGGTTATGGAATCGCCACTAATCTGGATCTGCGGGTGGAATATGCCCGGAACCTTTGTAAAATTGCAGCCAGATATGACGCTTCTGCAGAGACAACGGCCGTGGAGGATGCTTGCTCGGCTCTGGAGTCAGCAGAGAGTTTTGGGGATAAATATGAAGCCAATAACACACTCACTGACGCAGTAGATGCTTTGGATTTAACGCTACAAAATCTGAGCCTGTCCCAGGAAGATGAAAGTTATCGTAAGAGCCTGACTGCGGACATTGCATCCTATGAAATGAAGATTGATAAACTGGCTACGGATTTCAACGCCGAAATTCGGCAATTTAACGACCACATTTTGGGCGGTTTCCCTGCTAACATCTTTGGGGGATTGACCGGAATAAACGAAGTGGAGGAATATGCATGAAGCGGCTGAGAATCCCCAGCATTCTACTGGTATTGTCATTGCTGATCGTTCTCCTGTTGGTTCCAGCATATGCTGCGGCAGATATCGTCTCTCCGCCGGATGTCGCCCATGGTACCTATTATGTGGATGACGCCCAGTGCCTTTCATCTACCACAAAAGATTATATCAATCGACAAAATATTGCCCTGACCAATGCCTGCGGCGGTCAAGTGGCGGTAGTAACGCTGGAGTTTTTAAACGATCTCAACTCCGAGGAATACGCCTATGAGGTTATGAACCAATGGGGCGTAGGCGATAAGGACAAAAATAACGGTACGGTTTTTGTCCTGGTGACAGCAGAAAAGAAATGCTGGATTACCAGTGGCAGTGGAATTGAAGATGATCTATCTGCCGGCAGATTGGAACAGATACTAGAAGAAAATTGTTATGACAGTCTGGACAGTGGGGATTATGACACTGCAGTCTATGATACAGTTCAGGCAATTTTCTCATGGTATGAAAACTACTATCATATGGATCTTCAGAACTTCAATTCTACTCAAGTAGAAAACGGGACTGCTGGTTTTGGCGGCGGCAGCGCTTCCGTAGCCCAAACAATCGGAGCCACAATTCAGAGTATTTTGGGCATGATTTTAACCTTTATTGTTATCTTAGTCATCATTTTTGGTGTGTTCAGTGCGATTCGCAGGCCGGGATTGCTTTGGTGTATGGGACCAACTTGGTGCGGCGGTCCAAGGCCGCCCAGAGGGCCCTGGCCACCCAGGGGACCGAGAGGCCCCGGTGGTTTTGGCGGCTTTGGCGGCGGAGGCGGTTTTGGCGGCGGAGCCGGACGAGGCGGCGGTTTCGGTGGTTTCGGCGGTGGCAGCTTCGGCGGCGGTGGTGGCCACGGCGGCGGAGCTGGACGCAGATAAAGGAAAGGGCAAAGCCCTTTCCTTATGCTGTACAACGAGACTTTCCAAAGGAGGAAGCTTGCCCATGCGAAGTGCAAAAATGGATAACTTCCGAGGTATTCTGATGATTTTGGTTGTATTAGGGCACTTGCTGGAACTTCAAGAGGGTCCTGTTTCAGACTATCTATATCTGATCATTTATTCTTTCCATATGCCGCTATTTGTATGGATTAGCGGATATTTCGCAAAGCCCGCTGATCGGAGCTGCATTCGCTCACTGATTTTTCCATATCTAATTTTTCAACTGTTATATAGCGTTGCAGCAGTATTCTTTTGGAAAACTGAAGATTCCATAAAACTTTTGGAGCCTTATTGGCTCATGTGGTTTTTGATGGCACTGTTTCTTTGGCGGTTACTGCTTCCGTTACTGGATGTAAAAGACATAAAATCTCAAGCAGTCACGCTTGGAACCGTATTGCTACTGGCCCTGCTGACCGGCTGGGAACAGGAACTCCGCTATGTACTTAGTTTTCAGCGAATGGTCGCATTGTTTCCCATGTTTATATTGGGATATTACTGCCGTGGAAGATATCGGGAAATTACACATTGGTGGGATAAGCAAGGGACTAAAGGCCATCGATTTTTTAAGGTGATTCTGCTTCTCGTCGTATTGGCCGGCTTTTTCATTTTATATCTTTTTCGAGAGGAAATTTCCCACAAGTGGCTTTACTGGAAATATCCTTATGGAAAAAAAGGCGGCGGCATTCTAAACCGGGCGAGTCTTTTGGCTTTTGCAGTAATATGCCTGTGTGTTTTTATAATATGGATTCCAGACCGTAAACTTCCTCTGCTAACCCGGATTGGTCAAAACACATTACCTGTATATTTACTGCATGGATTTATAATAAAAACAATGGAATATTATGGCGTGATGGAACGCACTGTAACACCTGGGCTTTTAACCGTTCTTCTGCTAGTGATAATCGTATTTGCATGTTCCAGCCCGCCTATATCAAACTTATTCTGCCGTTGGTTTGGTAGGCAAAAACCAAGTTATGATTGATAGATCGAGGCTATCCATAGGCGGATAGCCTCGATCTATCATTTTACTTCATATGTCCGGCGCCTTTTCTGTCAAATGTGATATAATAAAGTAGAATATGGTCATAGTTATGCCCTACAACGGAAAGGAATATCCATTATGGTTCAATTATTAGCAGTGGACATGGATGGCACTTGCCTCAACAGTAAAAAGCGCATTACCCTTCGCACCTTATCGGCTCTTCGCGCCGCAGCAGAAGCAGGCATTATCGTGGTTCCCACAACCGGACGTGTGCTCACTTGTCTCCCTCATCAGCTCTTGGAGGAAAAAGATATATATCGTTATGTCATTTCTTCCAATGGAGCCAATGTTATGGATTGTATCGAAAATCGAACCATTTTTCGCGCTGAGATAAAAAAGGAAGAGGCCTGCAGCCTGATTTCGGAACTAGAATCGCAACGGCTAGGATTTACAGCACATATAGACCAGGAATATCTAGTTCAGGGACGCCTATTGAGTCTCATGGGACGAATGATCTATGGCGCAGACGCACGAGCCTCATGCCATGTACAAAATATTTCAAAAGCAATCGCACAACGCGGTCGGGACGTGGAAGAATTGCAGTTTTTCTTCTTTTCTCAAAAAGTCCGCCGATTCGTGTCTGATACCCTACGCCGTTATCCACAGCTAAGCGCTGCCAATGGAGACCTTTACGTTGAGGTCTTTTCCAAAAATGCCTCTAAGGGCACTGCATTGCGCGAGCTGGCGGCACACCTGAATATTACACAGGAAAACATCGCCTGCATTGGAGACGGTGAAAACGATC
>CABRZL010000046.1 GCA_902475435.1 uncultured Eubacteriales bacterium
TTCCATTCTACCAGAAGGTTTTTTCATTATATAATTCTTTTTACTCTCCCCAGCACAGCTGGGGGTTGTCGTTGCGCTAAAGCGGCAACAAGTCAAGAACCGGCTGCCTTACCATATGCGGTAAGGCAGCCGGTTCTATTGGTAAGGATGACGACGACTTCAGCGACCCTTGGGGCGGAATTCCATGACGACGCCCTGCTCCACCGGGACCTCTTCCCGGATCCCCTCCGGGGTTTTGCGAATGGTCTGGAACTTGTTATTGAGCAGTGGATTTGTGAAAGTATAGTCCGAACGGCGGTGAAAAGCGCCCCGCGTCTCCTTTCGGTTCGCCGTGACCAGAATCGTGGCCTGGGCTACATCCAACATATCCAGCACCTCGAGACACCGCATCAGGTCATGTGCGTTCTCCGCCTTCAGCTGTGCCAGTGCAAACTGCTTCAGGTCGGATACATATTTATATCCCGCACGCAACAGAGATTCCGAACGAATTTTATAACCGCAATACTGGGCCATGATCTGCTGCAAAGTGGAATTTGCCTCCTTCCAGTTTGCCCCCTCCTGGCGTGCCAACAGTGCTTCATAAAGTGCCTGCTTTTTTACAATCATGGGATGTCCGGAGATATCCGCTTCCGGAATATTTTTAACCCGCTGTCCCGCGTGCTCGCCTGCAATCTGGCCCAGTACAGCAGCGGAGTGGATGCCGTTTGCCACATTGGCCGTACAGTCGCCCACACCATAAAGATGGGGCACGGAGGTCTCTGCATTCACATCGATCTCCATCCCCTGAACATGTGGAGTATAAGTATCAAACTCCACCATCTCCTTCCGCAGATCAATCCCAAACTGGTCCATGTAGTCGTTAATGGAGGTATCGCCCTCGGAAACAAAGCAGCGGCGCATATATTGCAGGTCCTCCTCTTCAATCTCAGAGCAGTTCATATAGGTAGGGCCGGTGCCATTGGCCATTTTTTCCGAAAAGACCGACTGCCAAATATCTGCTGTCACATCTCCCAATTCTCGGGTGGGCTTTGTAACAAAGGGCCCCACTGGTTTCCCATTGATATCTGTCAAAACTCCAATCCAGGTGGCTTTGCCGCAGCGCATAAAATGCTTGAGTCCGGAGTGGACATAGGGAAGATCCAGATTCACCAGCTTTCCACCGGCCCGGAATGTCAGAGCGTCTCCTGCGCCGGTATTAGCCGGGCAGATGTCCACATTGAAAGGGTAGCAAGGATTGTGGCCCGGATACATTCTGGCAGCGGCACCGGTGGCCAAGATCACAGCCTTGGCCTGGAACAGCATCAGTTCCGGCTCATCCTCCCGGATATTGACTCCGATGGCCCCAATGACCCGACCGCTCTCCGGCTCCAGCAGCAGTTCGTTCATGGCCGTTTTGTTGCAGATTTTCACACCAAGACTTTTTGCCTTCTCCGTCAGGGCAGGCTTTTGGTTCCACCCGTCATATTTGAGATGGTATCTGCGGCGGTTTGGCATGGAATGGCCCTCAAAATTCCAGGTTCCCTTGGGCTTCATATTGATACCATAGCTGTGCCATTTCTGCACCACCTCAAAGGATCGCTGCAAGATTTTTGTGAACACATCCACATCCTGATAGGGCCCCAGCAAAGTTTCTGAGCATTCCTGAAGAATTACGTCAAAATCATCTCCATGATACTCCGGTATGTAACAGAAGAAATGGTCGTTTCCTGTGGCGCCAGAGCCGGAGTGCCGGGTATCCGCTTTTTCCGCTACCACCACAGAGGCCCCTTGTTCTGCTGCGGCGATGGCCGTCTGCATTCCACCTATGCCACCGCCAATAACCAACACATCCGATTTAATGATCTGTGCACCTGTTTTCAGCTTCATACTCCATCAGCCTCCTTTCCGGGTACTATCATGGTAAACATCATGTGGGACAGCGGGTACCGCATTGTGATCGCCTTTTGGGGACATTCAATGGCACAGGCCCGACAGTGCCAGCACTCATCGGGATAGCGGACCTCCACCTCCCGATCCGGTCCTTTGCCTTTGACCCGGATCACATCCAGCGGACATATTTGCGCGCACAGCGTACAGCAAATGCATCGTTCCTTGTTGATAATAGGTGGCATAACATCGTCTCCTTTCTTTTCATATATGGATAATTGGCTACACCGCGGTCCCACAGGAAAAAGTTTCTCCTGCGGGACGCACTATGCGTTTATCGTTCGCCTGCTAGATACTGGTCGTAGGCATCCTGATAGACCGCAATTACCTCGTGGATACCCATTTCCTCCATGGTGGCCACATAGTCGCTCCAGGTCTGGTCCGTGATCTCCAGTTCGCCAGTCATGAATTTGAGGCAGGTTTCCTGGGCATAAGTCAGCATATCCTGCTCATATTTAGCAATTTCTGCATTTTCCTCCACCGTGAAGCCAGCTTCCAAGGTGGTAGGATAGTACCGCTCATCGGTCCCATCGGCATTCCAAGTCTCAATAGCCTTTAGCGCGCTGTCCGGAAAGGTTGGTAGCAGTCTGTCGTGATCTGAATAGAAGGAGACGAACCGCATCATGGTAAATAGCTGCTGGGCCATCTCAGCGTTGGGTGCCGTCTTTCCCGTGGCGGTGATGGGCTTATCCCAGTCAAAGATGGGGGTATCCCCTTCCATATGGTAACTCTCGCCCTCCACACCATAGTTGGCCATATAATAGCCGTCGGTGGTCCAGAAATAGTTCATCCACTGGCACACCAGCTCCGGCCACTTACAGTCAGCAGAGATGGAGAAACCCACATTGGTGGTCACCAGGGACACATCCTGCAGCCAGACATAGGGAGACTCCGGATCCACCACCACATTGGGAACTGCGGCCACGCCGTAGTCGTCCTCCGTGGCATAAGCGGCAGTTTCTTCAATTTTGTCTGCATTCGCCGTCCAAACGCCGGTGAGTCCAGTACCGCAGTACTCGTTCATGACCAGCTTGGAGTTCTCCAGGGAGAGAAAGTCCTCATAGAGCACCCCTTCATCCATCATTGTGCGGATCCATTCCAGATATGCCCGATAGCCGTCGGTGATCCAGCCGGAGTTCACCGTGTCGCCCTCCCGGAAAATAGCGGAGGTGACGAAGGTCATAAAGCCGTCCGAAACCAGAGCTGGGATGGCAGTATCAAAAGCAGCCTGCAGGTTGATCGTCCCGTCGGTCATGTAATAGGTATAAGGTGTATCGAAGGTACCGTGGATATCCCGCAAATAATCCGTGAACTCTTCCAGGGAGATCAGGTTACTGTCCCACGATACCCCCAAGTCCTGCATCCAGTCCGAACGGGTAACAAAGCCGTTGCCGGAGTAAGAGCCATCTGCAATGATTCGAAAGGCCAACATCATGCCGTCGGACAGGGCTTCCTGCTGAGTCTTTTCGTCCAGAGTATCAAATACGGCGGCGTAATTGGGCATATTTTCCTCAACAAATTCATTGATATCGAGAATGATGTCTTCTTCATATGCCTTGGTCAGGCCGCCAGTATAATACTCACTGGCGGGAATCAGATCCGTCATATCGCCGGAGGCCACCATCAGGTTGAATTGTTCCGCTGCGGTGGTATTTCCCACCTCCACAAATTCCAACTTGACGCCGGTAGCTGCTTCTGCATCATCAATGGCGTTAAACTTGTAGTTGGAGTCCACATACTCCACATATCCAGGGGCGTAGTACCAGATGGAGACGGTGTTCTCTCCTTCCAGCGGATAGGTGATGTATTCCTCCGCCATGGCGACAAAGGGATCCCCCGTCATGGTTTCCTCGCTCTCCGGCTCCAATGCGCTTTCCGCTACAGATGCCTCTGGCTGCGCCGCCGGTGTTTCTACTTTTGATACTTCTTGCTCTACCGGAGCTTCCATCGTCTCCGCCACAGAACCGGAAGAAGCCGCCTCCTGACTGGACCCGCTTTCTCTGCCGCAGCCCGACAGCAGTCCCAGCAGCAGGGACAGTACCAATAGCATGACCCATAACAATCTTCTTTTCATACCTCTTTCTCCTTTCTGAGTTAGTCCGAACTATTATTCTACAGTTTTTTCTACAGCCCTCCTATAATATAGATGCGATGGCAAAGGCGCTGCGTTGAGAGGTCTGGATATTGCCCACGGCATTGCAGTCTCCCACCACATAAAACTCCTGGGTAACTCCAGCCAGCGCCATTGCCTCTTCCTGGCAAGACCGCATACCGCCTGCAATCACAATAGAGTCTGTCTCCAGGGTATGGAATTCTCCGTGTTTGTCCAGATATGTGACCTGGCCTGGTGCCAATGCCACTGTGGTCGCCTCGGTAATCGCGATGAATTGAGGCTGATCCCGCCACAGGGATACCATAGACTCCCGATAATGGACCGGCGGCGCATCCTTGGCCAGTTCCCGCTGTCGAGAGAGGATCGTCACTGTATGGCCCTGCTGCATAAGATACAGGGCTGTTTCCGCACCCGTTTCAGAGCCGCCGACCACCACTACTCGCTCGCCCAGGGACTGCTCATGGCCGTAAACATCATAGGCCGTGACGGCGCCGCTGGTCTCCACCCCTGTAATGTCCGGCATGGTGGGCCTCGCGCCTGTGGCCGCAATGGTCACATCATAATCCTCCAGCATTCCCCTGGTAGGCTCTGTGGACAACTTCACCTCCACTGAAGATTTCTTCAGTTCCGCGATTAGGTAATCCCGAAATTTTCGAATGGGCCACTTTGCCGCATTGTAGTCCGCATGGAACAGCTGGCCCCCTAATCTGTCCTGCTTTTCAAACAGCGTTACAGTATGGCCTCGCTCTGCCGCCACCAGAGCGGCCTTCATGCCAGCGGGACCGCCGCCTACAACGGCTACACGTTTTTTCCGGTTCGGTGTCTCCGGCACCATATTTCCCAGCCGGTGGGTCAGCCCTAGCTTGGGATTAACGGAACATACGCTGATCCACTTTCCCTTATGACTGACCCCATGACAACGATTGCAGCGGATACAGGGCACAAACTCCTGTCCCCGTCCAGTCAGCAGCTTTTCCCCATAGTCGGGATCACAGATGAAGCTTCTGGCCATGGCAATCAGATCTGCCTTGCCTTCGGCGATATATTCTTCGCATTCCGCCGGATCCTGATAGCCGCCCATGGGCGCCACCAGCACTTTGGCGCCGCCTTGTTTTACCCGCTCTGCGTATCCAATGGTCACTGGCTTCCCTTCCACAGAATTAAATCCCGTGGGATGGGCCAAATCCACGTCCTTGGCCCGGATCTGGACGATATCCACTAGTCCTTCCGCCAGATGGGAAAACTGCACCAGTTCCTCCACAGAGAAGCTTCCCTCCTCCTCGCCGCTGATCTGGGCTTCAATGAGAAAGTCCTCGCCGCACTCCTGCTTGATGGCACGGCACAGTTCCAGGGGGAACCGGGCACGATTTTCCAAACTACCGCCATACTCATCCTGCCGAGTGTTCCTGATCCGGGAGAGGAAGTGAGCGAAGATCGTAGTACCATAGGACATATGCAGGTTGATCATGTCAAACCCCAGTGACTGATAGAGTTTGGCGAGGGAAACGATCTCGTCGATGGTCTGATTCATCTCCTCCTTTCCCATGGCTTTTTTAGGCCCCGGCGGGTTCCAGTGATTGGGAGGGCCGTCCCGCCCATCGCTGTCCACCACACCAAACCCATCGGGGGCTTTTTGCATGATGGAAAAGGCTGCTATGGAACCGTAAAACCGGATGGCCTCCGTCATCTGGTTGATGTAGTTCTGGGTGGGCAGATCGTTCACCGCCATCATGGTGGCATGCTGTCCATCGATCCCCCGTCCTCGCTGAAGCCGCAGAGAACAGGTGACAATAGCCGCACCGTTCTTGGCCATATCCCCATAGTGCCGAATCATCGCTTCCGCGGGATAGGTTTCGGGGCCCTGCAGAAAATGGGGCAGCGCGTTTCCATAGAGCAGCCTGTTTTTCAAAATGTGGTTGCCAATCCGAATGGGACTGAGCAGATTGGGATAATACATTTCTTCTCCTCCTGATCACATGGTCTTCGCCGGACGCATACCGGTATGGATTCCATCCGGCGTCTTCCGAATCGTAACAAAGTGGTTGTTCAAAATTGGATTGGTAAAGGGATAGTCCGCCCGGACATGAAGTCCTCTGGTCTCCTTCCGTTCCATAGCACTGCAACACACGGCCTCTCCCAGCTCCAAAAGGTCAAAGGCTTCCAGGGCACGCATCAGCTCATGAGCCGTACCGCAGGATACCTCCGCCTCTGCCCGGCGGCGCAGCTGGCCGAAATACTCCGCCCCTGCCGCCAGCATTGTTCCAGATCGGACAGAAAAGGTACTCACATATTCATCCATCAGCTGGTTAACGGTGATATTTAATTCCTTCCATCCGGCTCCGGTTTCCCGTTCCAGCAGCCGGGAGTAAAATTCCTGACACCGGGCCACGGTCTGGCCGGTTCCAATGTTCCCTTCTACGCTGCGATCCGCCGCATACCGGGCAGCATGTTCTCCCGCGATCCGGCCCATGGTGGCTGCCCCAGCAATGTGGGACAGGAAATTCCCCACATGGTCACCCACTGCGTAGAGCCCCGGCACATTGGTGCAGGCATTTTCATCAATCTGAAGCCCCCGTCCCAGCAGCGTACACTCATAGCTGCCAAATTCCACCATATGAGTACGAAGATCAATACCCTGGGTATCCATGGCTTCTACCAGGGAGGTGTCTCCCTCTGTGGTGAAGGCCCAATAGAGATACTGCATATCCTCCTCAGAAAGTTCCGTGCAGTCCATGTACACCGGCCCGGAACCGTTTTTTGCCTTGTCCCTAAACACCGAGGGCCATACGTCCGAGGTGATGTCCCCGTGCTCCCGAGAAGGCTTTTCTACAAAGGGGCCTACATTCTTGCCATAATAGTCCCGGAGCACGCCGATCCAAGTCCCCTTGCCCGCTCTGGAGAAGAATTTCGGTCCTGCGGGGATGCCTGGAATATCCATATTCACCAGCTCCGCTCCAATCCGATAGCCCGCCGCTACACCGCCGCCGGCGTTGGCCGGGCAGCCTGCTACATTGAACATCCAGCCCGGGGTGCAGGAGGAATAGATCCGGTTTGTGGAACCTGTGGCAGTGATCAGCGCCTTGGCCTGGATCAGCTGCATCACCGGTTCCGTGCCGGAAATATCAATGGCTACGGCCCCGGTGATGGCGCCGGTCTCCCCTGTTAAAAACTCCGTAATTGGCATCTTATTGAGGATGGTGACGCCCCGGCTGCAGGCCTCCCGGGTTAGAATTTTCTTTTGGTCGTGGCCATCATATTTCAGATGGGTTCGCATATGGCCGGGATAGGCATGGCCCTCAAAAGTCCAGTTATCTCCCAGTCGCATATTGATGCCCCACTTGTGCCAGTCCTGGGCAATTTCAAAAGAACGAGCCGCAAATTTCCGCAGAATAGGTTCATCGGCGTTCAGACCCGCCTGCGTCTGTTTCAGTTCCCGCATAAAAGCCTCGAAGTCACCATGGACCTCTGGGATATAACAGACAAAATGGTCGTTTCCGGTGGCGCCGGAGCCGCTGCGGCGAGTATCCGCTTTTTCCGCCACAATGACGGAGGCTCCTGCATCCGCCGCTGCAATGGCAGCCATCAGCCCGCCGATACCGCCGCCCATGACCAGCACATCGCAGCTTTTGATCTCTGAAGAAATCTGTATCATAGTGACTCCTTTCCCACAGTATCTTTTCGTTTTGCCAGCATCATCATGGGCAGCGGATAGCGCAGCTGAATGGCTTCAGCGGGACAATCCATCACACAGGCACGACAGTGCCAGCACTCCTCCGGATACCGCACCACCGGATACCCGTCCTTCCCCATGGGACCGTATACATCCATACAACAGATCTCAGCACAGGTCCCGCAGCCGACACACAACTGTTTTTGAATGACAGGCGGCATATGTTCTCCTCCCTACAAAAATTTAAAGTTATCTGAATAAAAAGACTCCGGCAAAGGAATAGCTCCGGCAGGCACCGGCTCAATGAAATTTTCCACACTGCCATCGTCAGCTCGCTTTTGGCAGACCCATCCCAGGTATTCCTCATCGTTCCGCCGGGGATAGTCTGTCCGATAGTGCGCACCCCGGCTCTCCTTTCTGGTCTTTGAGGCCTCCAGATAAAGCCGGGTCAAGGTGATGATTCCCTCCACCTCCTTATACTTCAGCAGATAGTGGGGATCGGCTGCACCCATCTGAGGCAGGTCTTCACGCTCGATCCGGTCCAGCTCCGCCAAAGCCGCATTGAGACTCTCCTCACTTTTGAGAATGCATACGTCATAGTAGGATATCAGGGTGTTGAGTTTTCTCCAGACATCCTTGGGCTTCAGCGTGCCTTTGCCCATGGGCGCATAGAGCCGTTCCTTCAGCGCCTGCACCTGGTCTCCCGGCAACGGTTCCAGCGACCAGCTGTCCAGACGATCTGCCAGAGCTTCACCAGCCTTATGGCCTGTAACAGAAGTACTGCATAGGCCAAAACCGCAGAGATAAATATAATCCAGACTTCTGGCCCGTCCCACCACATAGAGTCCGTCCACGCCGGTGAAACCGGTCTTGTCCGTCACTACGCCGCCAAGGGCCAGCTGCACTTGGGGAATAAACTCAATATCCTTGTCCTCCAGGAAATTGATGCCCTGGGCTTTGAGCTTGTTGTGATTCATAATCTGATTGCCGGTCTGAGGCCGGACATGAATCATAGCCTCCTCCGGCAGCTGGCTCAGGTCAAAATAGATGGGACCACGTCCCGCTTTCATCTCCATGGTCATAGCCCGGGTGATGAAGTTGTTGTCCGTATTGGCGCCAAATACAGGGGAATAGCGATCCATAAATGGCTCCCCTTTAGCATTGACGAACCGCGCTCCCAGGGCCAGATAGATGCCCTGTCCCTCCCAGAAGAACAGCTTCGGCGCGTTCATCACTGTCAGTGACTCGAAGTTACGCATCTTCGCCCCGGCTCCAAAGCACATTTTCACCCACTCTCCGGTGGAGGTATTACCATTGTATCCGGGCTTCCAGCTGGAATTGCCGCAGGCAATGACCACCGCCTTGGCCTGGAACGTCAGAAAGCATCCGGTAATGCTGTCAAAGCCTACCGCGCCGATCACCCTTCCGTCCACCTTGACCAGCTCGGTGATCTGAGTCCGGCACATATGCCGGACCTGAAGCCGAAGCATTTCACGAACCATGGCTTTAGCCATAATTTGGCCGCCGGTACCCTTTTCCTTACAGGGATACAGCCGGCAATGCTCCATACTCCGCTGAGGCACCGGCATATATTCTCCCTGTTCGTTCTTCAGAAACTCATAGTCCATATCCTGGTAGTCCTTCATCCGGGCATAGGAGTCCGCAAAGATGTCCTTCATCTCCTCCTGGTCGCAAAGCCCGTCCCAATACCAGATCAGGTCCTGGATCCAGGATTCCACCTTTTCCTCCGGGAATACGGCTTCAAAATCGCCGCCGGACAGGGTCATCAGTCCACCCCAGAGATCCGGTCCCTTGTCCACCAGTAAAACATCCGCATCCGGCTTTTTTTCCTTGATCCGCTTTGCGGTCCACATCCCAGAGGGACCGCAGCCTACGATTAGCACGTCGGCCGCAATGTTATGTTCTTCCATCTTTTTGTCCTCCCTGTCTCATCGTTTCCAAAATACCCGGAAAAATCGAGGGTGCTTCCTCCTTAAAAGGGTGAACAAAAATTGCTCCGGCAGGACAGCTGCGCTCACAGAGATAGCAGGTCATACAGTCATCCGGATAAGCAATCACCGCCTTGCCTTCCATCAGGCGGAACACATCCAGGGGACATTTGCTGACACAGGTACCGCAACCGGTACATTTTTGCATATCAATTGCAGAAATCATATCCAAACACCTCTTTTAAACTTATTCTCAAAGAAATCATACCATGGTCCACAGTTGCCCGACAAACAACAAAGCTGTGCCAGACACAACGTTTTGTTGTGTCTGGCACAGCAAATCCTAACTCAAGCGTATTTCAAGCTTTCATCTGATACTCCCGACATCGGCGCAGCTCCTCTTCCACCAGTTTAACAATACATTTCGTCACAGGGTTTTCCAGGGCCTCCAGCCTATATACGCAGCCATACGCGATCTCCACTGTGTGCTCCAAAGGCACCCGAACCGTGTGGGTCTCCGGCAGATAGTAGTCCAGGAAATCTGATGTAATGCCTGCCGCCATTCCCTTAGAAATCATATTGCGGCAGAGGTCATAGTTCGTGGTATGAACCACCACCTTGGAGGCCGCCTCTCCCAAAAGATGTTCCATCATGATGGTTTCCGTATTATGGAGCGCCACTGGAATATTTGTCAGTTCCTCCAGAGATATGGCCGTCTTTTTTGCAAGAACACTGTCCTGTCGGACATTCAACATCAGCTTGTCCCACAGCTTGGGTTCAAAGCATACAGAAGGATCTTTCAGGCGATGCGTCTCCCGCAGCAAAAAATCCGCAATGCTGAGAATCCCGATGGCATTGGCCCCCAACTCTACTTCGTCAGCGATTTTCGGGGGCAGTGTCTCGATCACATTGAACTTGACCGTGGGATACTCTTGATACAGGGACAGAAAGATCTTCGGCAGCAGCGTAATACAGATCACCGGCGTGGCATAAATCACATAATCGGTTTCTTTCAGCGCTGAAGACTGATATTGATTGATATCCCGCAGCATAGACGCGTAGCTTCCGCAGATCTCACCGGCGTGTTCCACCACTTTTTTCCCGATGGCAGTGAGCTCAATGGTATTGTTTCTCCGCAGAAACAGCGTAACATCCAGTTCCTTCTCCAAATTATTGATGATCCTGCTGAGCCCCTGCTGAGTAATGTACATTTGTTCAGCAGCACGGCTGATGGACTGAAGTTCCACTACCTTCAGCAGATATTGCAGATCCGTCAATCTCATGCTTCCGCTCCTTTCTACATCCATGCATTCCTTATTTCCGATAAAACCGTGTATCACGCCACAAGTTGTGCATCTCACACTGTCCCTCGGTCATAGTATTTACAGTATACGTCAGGGACTCATTTCCAGCAAGAGGCCGTACAAATTTTTGTCTGCCTTTAGAACACACACTTGTGAACAATGTCAAGATGTTCACAAACTTTCCTTATGTGTAGCGGCTGATAATCCTTGTCTTCCACACAGATGTTTACAATTAAGATGCTGACGGTCCGCTATATTTGCCGTTGACTGGAGTATCCATAATGAATGTTATGGCACAATCCACGAGGCGTTAGGGCAGGATTTCCTCATTGAGACACATATGGGCTGTCCAATGTCTCCGCCTCCTACCGTAGCTGCCACGTTTAGAACATGTGCTGCCACAAAAACCTGAAATTCTTCACCGATGGCAGCTGTACGGCATCCCTGTCAAAGGCGTCACTTACACAAATAAGGCTGGCGCGGTGCAGCTTCTGTTTGTAGGCAATGTGGTCATGGCAACAGATATGCGTCCCCATCAGATGAATACCACCGTACCCTACGATTCGGCCTACCGGTTCTACACCATTGTCGACTGCAGTAAAGCGGCCAACGTGCAGAAAGTAATTCAGACGGCCTTCACCACAGCAATCGGGATTTAGCAATAAAAACTTATAGAACAATTGCCAAATGCCCCCGGAATTTGGCAATTCCGGGGGCATTGTTTTATATCTCATTTAAATCTGGCTTGCCGCCGCGTATGCCGCACGGGTACACTCATACACCCGCCCTGGCTTGTCACAGTCTCCGATGACAAAGAATTGGGGCGCACAGTCACTATATGAAAGAGCAGTACTCGTTTCGCCAGCCACACCACCGCAGACCACAACACTGTCACAGGTTATGGTATATGTCCCATCCTCCGGATAGGCGCTCTGCTTGCCGTTCTTTTCCGGCATAAGCATCACGGGTATTGGGGACATTCCTCCCATGGGCTTTGGTGGCACAGGCTTTTTAATAGTAAAGGTCACATGGTTCGCATCAACCGCCGTGGTCGTAGCGTTGCAGGCAAATTGAAAATTCTCCTGTTCCGAGTAATAGGTCCTGAGTCCGGAGATATAGTGGATCTGGTTGGCATCAGTCGCAAGTTCCTTCTGCCGACTTAGTACAGTCACGTTATGTCCATGTTCGCAAAGATAAAGTGCTGTTTCCACGCCCGTCTCGCTACCGCCCACAACGACGACATGTTTGCCCAGTTTTTCCTCATTCCCAAACACATCTATGGGACTCCAAATTCCGGATGCATCATCGCCGGGAATTCCCGGCTTTTTCGGCACAGCGCCCAGAGCGGCAATCACCGCATCAAAGTTCTCGCCGGAGATATCCTCCGGTGTGGGGGCGTAGCCAAGCCGCACATCAATCCCCTGTTTATTCATCTGATAGATCAGCCAATCCTTATAGTTTTTCAGAGGCCATTTAAAAGATGCATAATCTGCATGAATCAATTGTCCGCCCAGTACCTCCTTTTTCTCAAACAGCGTCACTTCATGGCCCCGCTGCCGCGCTACCAATGCCGCCCGCATACCAGCAGGACCGCCGCCAATCACAGCTACTTTTTTCACAGTCTTAGCAGGCGGCGCCAGCAGATCCTTGCGGCCATAAAGTCCCATCTCCGGATTGACCGAGCAAAAGCTGAACCAGGGGCCGTCAAAATTGATGCCATGGCAGTTATTACAACGAATACACGGGGTAATGTCATCGGCTCTTCCTTCTATGATCTTATCATAGTAATCAAAATCGCAGATGAAGCTACGGCACATGGCTGCCATATCCATTTTCCCCTCGGCAATCCACTTTTCAAGCAGATCGGGATTTTGAAAACCGCCATTAGGCGCGGTAATAACCCGGACTCCAGCCTTTTTGATGGCCTCAGAGTATGCCAGTGTGATTGGCGCATCTTCCACAGAGTTCAGCCCGGTGGTATGGGCCAGATCGCCATTGACTGCACGAAGCTGGACGATATCCACACACCCTTCGCAGCTTCTCAGCAACGCAATAGTATCTTCTATGGTATAACCGCCGGGAATTCCCTCCTCCCCTGAGAACTGCAGCTCCACCAAGAATCGTTTGCCGCAGGCATCCTTAATGGCATGTACCAATTCCTGAATCAGCCGGCAGCGGTTTTCCAAGCTGCCGCCGTATTCATCTGTGCGCCGGTTTACCAGCGGCGAAAATGCATTGGCAAAAATGGATGCTTGATAACTTGCATAGATGTTGACACCGTCGTAACCAAGGCTTTGATAGAGCTTACAGGTATCAACCCACTCCTGAATCATTGCTTTGATCTCATCTTTCGTAATCTCTCGACCAAGCGCCATACCCATAGGGGCCCCTAGCTTGCCTGCTAGTTCCGGGGTCACTTCGCTGATGTTGACCCCGGCAGGTTGAAGCCGTTGAATGTTAATGAAAGCCCTGGAGCCATAGTAATGGATCATGTTGGAGATCTGCGTCATTGCGTTGAAAGTAGCAGGGTTATCAATGTCCCACATTGTCATATGGGCGCTGTCCCCTTTCATCTCTTTTCGGTCCCGCAGTTTTGCCATGCCCTTAACAGTAACTACAGCAGCACCGTTTTTGGCAAGTCCAGCATAGTAGCGAATGACATTTTCACTGGGGAACTCCTCTTGGGCCTGCATAAAATGGGGCAGTCCTTTCGTACCGTAGAGGCGATTCTTCAGCACGACTCCCTGAACCAGCAAGGGGCTTTGTACATTTGGATAAGCTTTTTTCATCTGCATTTACTCCTTCCAGTTATCTGACCATTCATCGGTCGAATACATTACGGGGAATTGCTTTCAAATCTAATTGTATCACAGATCATCTCCATGGTAAATTCAATATAATTGTTTTTTCATGGAAAAAATTATTTTCATCTTGGAAAACAGGATGAGTTATTCATCTATTTATTTTCTGACTATACTTGTTGACTCCCAAAATTTCTTTTTAATCGTGCAGTCACAGTAATATACCGATAGATGATCGATTCTGAGGAAACCAATTAATCAACGACATCAAAAACCGCACCTTTCTTTTCGCATACACCATGTTATTTCTCTAATTCCGTTTCGAGTAGAATACTGTGACTGATTACTACAATTTCTTACTCCGGTATTTCCAGCAGGCTCGAGGTTAAATCAATGATTGCTCGTTACATCAGCTATTACATCTACAGGTTTCAGTCTGATCAACGACGGCTTTCCTCGACTGGTATACTGCACACGGTATCCGGAACGGAAAGATGCGGTGGCCCGACCGTGAAGGTACCGCAGATAGCATCTGCCTGACAGTGGGGCAATGGTACATGGGGTTCATAACAAATATTTCCATCTTTGCAAAATCCTTATACTTTGACACTCAGCAAATATGAACCGCTCCAGCAAAAACGGACAATAGACAAAATACCCCATGATGTAGAAAAATAGAAGTACTACACCAGATGGATTGCTATGAGAAAGAGAAATTACAAACATACGAAGTGGGCAATTTCAAAATTTGTCAAACACATTGGACAGTGAACTCGATGGGAGAAAGCCGGTGAAGAGGCCGCATAGGGAAGTTATCGGAGCGGCGGTTATGGACAGCAAGTTGCTTTGCAAAGTCATCCGGGGAAAAGAAAGCGTGGGAAGAATGGAAACGTTTCTGGTCCTCTCTGTGGCTGCGCTCCACCTTGCCGTTGCGGCGGGGCGTAAAAGGCCGAATGAGCTTATGATGAATCCCTAATTCTTTTGCTGTGTTTTCAAAAAGTGTAGGGA
>CABRZL010000047.1 GCA_902475435.1 uncultured Eubacteriales bacterium
ATCAGTTCCCCGCCGCAAGCATCACATACATCTTGGACTTTGGGTGGATTCGCTTCCACGTGATAACTGGCCCCGCATTTTGCACAAACACGGCGTCCTGTCATACGTTTTTCGATGACTTCATCTGCAATCTCAATGGACACAACTTTGTCAATTTTCACATTTTGGGCTACCAAAGCCTCGGCCTGCGGAATCGTACGGGGCATACCGTCAAGAATAAACCCGTTTTTACAATCTTCTTGCTCCACGCGTTCTTTGACGATCCCTACAATAACCTCATCCGGTACCAGCTTACCGGCATCCATAAATGCCTTTGCTTTTAGACCAATTTCTGTACCATTTTTCACTGCCTCACGCAGGATGTTTCCGGTGGAAATCGTTGGAATACCCAATTTTGCGCTGATGATTTCAGCTTGCGTACCCTTTCCGGCACCGGGAGCACCAAGAAGAATTACGTTCATATACGTCTCCTCCTCAATTACTCAAGAAAACCCTTGTAATTCCGCATCATCATCTGTGCTTCCAGGGCGCGCATGGTCTCCAGCGCGACACCTACCACAATGATAACGGAGGTACCACCAATTGCAAGGCTGCTGTATCCAGAAATGTTAGAGATAATAATCGGCAGAATTGCAACGATACCTAAATACAGGGAACCAAAAAGCACAATTTTATGAATGACTTTCTGAATAAACTCAGAAGTGGGCCGACCTGCACGGAATCCGGGAATGAAACCACCATTTTTCTTCAAGTTGTTTGCGATTTCAATGGGATTATACTGCACTGCAGCATAGAAATAGCCGAACCCAATAATCAGCAGGAAATACACAATCGCATAAATCACACCATTGGTATCTGTAATGTTCAGGAAGAACTGCATTACTTTGCCGCTGTTGTCTGTCCGCACAAAAGTGAGAATGGTTGCAGGCAGAGATGCAATCGATTGTGCAAAGATAATGGGCATAACACCAGACATATTGACCTTAATTGGCAGGAAGGTGCTTTGACCGCCATACATCTTGCGTCCACGCATCTGCTTTGCATACTGAATCGGAATTCGGCGTTCAGCCTCATTCACAAATACAATCACAACCACAAGAATCAGCGCCAACACCAGAATTAACAGCACGCCAAAAATGCTCTGGGCGCCGCCCACCACGTTTGTGATAGCGGAACTGACAATCGAGGGGATTCTAGAGATGATGGATGCAAACAGGATAATAGAAATACCATTTCCGATACCAAACTCTGTAATCTGCTCTCCCAACCACATAATAAATGCCGAACCAGCGGTAAACGTCAGTACAATGACCAGACCAGTCAGGAAGCCGCTTTGCGTCAACATCCCGTAGTTCCGCAGCATGATATAATAGGCAAAACCCATAAGCAAGGCAAGTGCCACGGTTACATAGCGAGTAATGCTTGCAATTTTTTTTCTTCCCTCTTCGCCACCGTCTTTTTGGAGCCGCTCCAAAGCAGGAATACCAATACACAACAGCTGCATAATAATCGAACTGTTGATATAAGGATTGATAGACAGTGCAAACACGGTTGCCCTGGAAAAGGCACTACCGGACATGGCATTATAAAGGCCAAGAACCGTATCGTTTAGTGTCGTACGAAAATATTCGCTCAAGGTTTCTACATCAACATAAGGAACCGGAACAGCATTTCCAACTCTGTATATCAACAGAATGAACAGCGTAAATAGTATCTTTTTACGAAGCTCAGGTGCTTTCCATGCGCCTTTAAGTGTCTGAAGTGTCTCGGCCACTTAGATCACCTCGGCCTTTCCACCCGCCTGTTCAATCTTTTCCTTGGCAGATTCAGAAAATGCAGCTGCTTTGACAGTCACCTTCTTTGTAAGGTTTCCGCTGCCCAGCACCTTCAGGCCATTCTTGCACTCGGACAGAATGCCCTTTTCAATGAGCGTCTCAGCGGTAATTTCAGCGCCATCCTCAAAACGCTCCAAAACAGAGACGTTAATTGTGGTTAATGGCTTTGCAAAAATATTGTTGAAACCACGCTTTGGCACGCGCCTTGCCAGCGGCATCTGACCGCCTTCAAACCCTCTTCTGACCTTACCGCCACTACGAGCCTTTTGACCCTTATGGCCACGGCCTGCAGTCTTACCATTCCCGGTACCATGGCCGCGGCCCTTACGCTTGCCGACCTGAGTAGAACCGGCAACCGGAGCAAGTTCATGTAGATTCATCTACTTGCACCTCCTTACTGTTCCTCGGTGACCTTCAGCAGATAGCCGATTTGGGCAATCTTGCCGCGGGTCTGAGCATTGTCGGGCTGAACGGTCGTCTGACCGATTCTACGCAGTCCGAGAGAATTGGCTGTTGCAATGTGCTTGTCAAGTCTGCCGCTGAGGCTCTTGACAAGTTCAATTTTCAGATTTGCCATCGTACAGCCCTCCTTAACCCAAGATTTCTTCGACGCTCTTACCTCTAATGCGGGCGACCTCCTCAGGGCCGCGCAACGCCATCAGGCCATTAAACGTTGCCTTGACGACGTTCTGGGGATTCTTGGAGCGCATGCATTTTGCACGAATGTTGGTGATGCCGGCCGCCTCCATAACGGAACGAACTGCACCACCGGCAATCACACCAGTACCAGTAGATGCGGGCATCATCAATACAGATCCGGCCCCGTAAATACCAATCACTTCGTGTGGAATGGTTGTGCCGGACAGGGTAATCTGAACCATGTTCTTTTTGGCGTCGGCAATCCCCTTCAGGATCGCTTCGGATACCTCAGACGCCTTACCCAAACCATAGCCGACCTTGCCTTTTCCATCGCCAACAACCACCAATGCCGCAAATTTATAGATACGGCCACCTTTGACGGTCTTGGAAACACGGTTTAGGGAGACGACTTTCTCAATATACTCCTGTGCAGCTTCATCTTTTGCCGCTCTGTTGTAAGCCATTGTATTGTCCTCCTCCCAACTTAAAATTCCAGGCCGCCTTCGCGGGCGCCCTCTGCCAGTTCCTGCACACGGCCATGATAGATATAGCCGCCGCGGTCAAACACGACATTTACAATTCCCTTATCCTTTGCACGTTCTGCCAGGAGCTGTCCCACTTTGCGTGCAGCCTCCTTATTGCCAGTTACGCCTTCAAAGGTTTTGTCCAGGGAGGAAGCGGAGACCAAAGTGACACCGTTTACGTCGTCAATGATCTGCGCATAGATATTCGCATTGCTGCGGAATACGTTCAAACGCGGTCTCTCGGGCGTGCCGGAGATCTTCGCGCGCACTCTCTTATGGCGCTTCAAACGCTGAGCGTTAGTATTGGGTCTCTTAATCATTTAGGCACACCTCCTATTACTTCTTGCCTGCGGTCTTGCCTTCCTTGCGGCGCACGACCTCATTAGCATATTTGATTCCTTTGCCCTTATACGGCTCGGGAGGTCTTTTCCCTCTGACCTCTGCGGCAAATTGACCAACCATTTGCTTGTCAATGCCGTGGATGATAATCTTGTTGTTGGTCTTTTCAGGAACCTCAATCGTAATTCCAGGGATTTCTTCCACATAAACATCATGCGAAAAGCCCAGCTTCATCACGAGTTGCGTTCCCTTTTTCTCTACTCTGTAGCCAACACCGTTGACCTCCAGCTCCTTTTTAAATCCTTCCGTAACGCCTACCACCATATTATGGAGCAGCGTACGAGTCAGGCCATGGAGACTACGGTTCAGTTTCTCATCGTTGGGCCGAGTCACATGGATCAGACCGTCCGTGCAAGTAATATTCATATTAGGATGCAGGGTTTTGGTCAATTCACCCTTTGGGCCCTTGACGGTTACGACATTTCCTTCGCCGATTTTGACCTCAACGCCTGCAGGTACTGTAATAGGCATTCTGCCGATACGTGACATACAGCTTTACCTCCTTTACCATACAAACGCCAAGACTTCACCGCCGACGTGCTCTTTACGGGCATTTTTGTCGGTCATGACGCCCTTGGATGTGGAAATGATTGCAATACCCAGGCCGCGGAGCACCTTGGGAAGGTCATCTGCTCCGGCATACATACGCAGACCGGGTTTCGATACACGGCGCAAGCCAGTGATCACCTTTTCCTTGCCCAGATACTTCAAAGTAATTTTAATCACGCCCTGATTTCCGTTCTCGACGAACTGATAGGACTTAATATAGCCCTCTTCCATCAGGATCTTAGCAATTGCCAGCTTCAGCTTAGATGCGGGCACATCCACAGTCTCATGCCGGGCATTGTTGGCATTTCTGATACGGGTAAGCATATCAGCGATAGGATCAGTGATTTGCATTTGTTAACCTCCTGTTTTCAATTACAGCGCATTCGCTGTTATGATGCCGGAGTATCCGCCAGGTGGAGTATGTCCTGAAAGACTTCCGGCGTCCTAATTTTACCAGCTAGCCTTGCGAACGCCAGGAATCTGGCCCTTATAGGCAAGCTCTCTGAAGCAAATACGGCATACACCGTAATTGCGCAGATACGCGTGAGGTCTGCCGCAGATTTTGCAGCGGTTGTAGTAGCGGGAAGAGAACTTAGGTTCTTTCTTCTGCTTCATAATCATAGCCGTTTTAGCCATATTGCGCCTCCATTAGTTATAGAAGGGAGCGCCAACCATGGTCAGCAACTCTTTTGCTTCTTCATCTGTTTTAGCGGTCGTGCAGATTACGACGTCCATACCGCGGATGGCGTCAACTTTGTCGTACTCGATCTCCGGGAAAATCAGTTGCTCTTTGATACCAAAGCAGTAGTTGCCTCTACCATCAAAGGAATTGGGATTGATTCCACGGAAATCGCGAACACGAGGCAGGGCCACATTAAACAGACGATCCAGGAATTCCCACATTTTATCCTGACGCAGCGTAACTTTTACGCCAACCGTCTGTCCTTCACGAACTTTAAAGTTTGCAACAGATTTCTTTGCCTTAGTCGGCACAGCTTTCTGACCCGTGATCGTGGTAATATCTCTGATAATGGATTCCACCACTTTAGCGTTATCCTTCGCTTCAGAGGAGCCGACATTCACAACGACTTTGTCAATCTTGGGGATCTCCATAACGCTCTTATACTGGAATTTCTGCATCAGCGCCGGAGCAATCTCCGCCTTATATTTCTCTTTCAGTCTAGGCACAGTCTATTCCTCCCCTTAAAAAGTCTCGCCGCAGCCGCGTTTGCCGCTGCAGAAGCGGGTCTTAGTGCCATCTTCCAGGATCTTATAGCCGCAGCGGGTAGGCATGCCGCATTTGGGGCAAACGACCATAACCTTACTGGCCCGCATGGGAATTGCCTTGCGGATAATACCGCCCTCTTGGCCTTGACGCGTCGGTTTCACATGGCAGTCCGCCATATTGACGCCCTCAACCAGGACCTTTCCCACAGTAGGCATCGTGGAAAGGACTTTCCCCTGCTTCCCCTTATCCTTTCCGGACAGGACAACTACAGTGTCATTCTTTTTGATCTTCATGTTGGTACCCCCTTAAATGACTTCCGGAGCCAGGGACAGAATTTTCATATAATCCTTGTCACGAAGCTCTCTTGCCACAGGCCCAAAGATACGGGTGCCTCTGGGGTTCTTATCTTCTTTAATGAGTACAGCGGCATTTTCGTCAAAGCGCACATAGGTACCGTCCGCACGACGAACGCCGCGAACCGTACGGACGATTACTGCCTTAACAACCTCGCCCTTCTTTACAGTACCGCCTGGAGCAGCTTTCCGAACAGAAGCTACGATTACATCGCCGATATTACCGTAGCGCCGGGTAGAACCGCCCATGACACGGATGCACTTAATCTCTTTGGCGCCGGTATTATCGGCAACCTTCAGGTAACTTTCCTGCTGAATCATCGAACCGGCCTCCTTACTTCGCTCTCTCGATAATCTCTACCAGTCTCCAGCGTTTGTCCTTAGACAGAGGACGGGTCTCCATGACACGGACGGTATCACCGATTCCACAGTCATTGTTCTCGTCATGCGCTTTGAGCTTGTAGGTTCTCTTGATGGTCTTCTTATAGAGGGCATGCTGAACGCTGTCCTCAATCGCAACCACGATTGTCTTATCCATCTTATTGGAGACGACGGTGCCAACCCTGGTTTTGCGGAAAGCTCTTGTTTCTTCGCTCACTTGAGTTTACCTCCTTAGGCTTCGGTCCGAAGCTCCCTTTCACGTATAATAGTTTTGACTCGGGCAATGTCCTTCTTCACGGACTGGATCTTAACAGGGTTATCCAGCTGATTGGTCGCATGCTGCATACGCAGGAAAAAGAGATCTTTCTTCAGAGAAGTCAACTGTGCTTCCAATTCAGCGGTGGTCTTGTCGCGTAATTCGTTTGCCTTCATCATGATTCACCACCATTTCCGGATTCGGTGTCTTCCTTCGCAACAATCTTGCACTTAACAGGCAGTTTGTGGATAGCAAGACGAAGTGCTTCCTGGGCGACTTCTTTAGAAACGCCGCCAATCTCAAACATAACCTTTCCAGGTTTCACAACCGCAACCCAAAATTCAGGCGCGCCCTTACCGGAACCCATTCGAGTACCGATTGCTTTCTTAGAAACAGGTTTGTCAGGAAAAATTTTAATCCAAACCTTGCCGCCACGTCTGGTAGAACGGGTCATAGCAACACGAGCGGCTTCAATCTGATTGCTGGTGATCCAGCCGGGCTCGCAGGCAGCGATACCATATTCGCCGTAAGCCACATAGTTGCCGCGGGAAGCAACACCCTTCATACGGCCTCTCTGCTGCTTGCGGTACTTTACTCTTTTAGGCAGAAGCATCAGCGATTGCCTCCTTCCCTCCGGCTGTTATTTCTATTGCCGTTGTTTCGATAGCCCCCACGGCGATCGCCGCGGCGGTCATTATTTCTGCGCTCACGTCTGGGCTGCTCCACTCTGGTTTCACGCAGAGTGGAATTGAGAACTTCACCCTTGTAAATCCATACCTTCACGCCGCACTTGCCATAGGTGGTGTTCGCCTCTGCGAATCCATAGTCGATATCGGCACGAATTGTCTGCAGCGGAATCGTTCCCTCATGGTAAGATTCGCTACGTGCAATTTCAGCGCCGCCAAGGCGACCGCTACAAGTGACCTTGATGCCCTTTGCTCCCAGTCGGGTGGCATTCTGCATCGCCTTTTTCATAGCACGTCTATAGCCGATTCGTTTTTCAAGCTGAGCAGCAATATTTTCAGCTACAAGCTGAGCATTCATGTCAGGGCTCCGAACTTCCACAATGTTTACAGCCACTGGCTTCTTCAACATTGCTTCCAGCTTTAGCCGGAGCTTTTCAATCTCACTGCCGCCTTTTCCGATAACAACGCCAGGACGAGAGCAGTGAATGTTAATACGGATTTTAGCCGCATTATCACGTTCGATTTCAATTCTGGCAATTCCAGCGGAGTACAAAGTGCTCTTGAGGTATTTGCGGATATTGTAATCCTCGACCACCAGATCACCGACTTTGTCCTCGCGGGCATACCATCTAGAGTCCCAATCCTTGATTACGCCAACGCGCAGTCCATGGGGATTAACTTTCTGTCCCATAAGTTACCTCCTGCCTTAGTCCTTCTCGCTGACCACAACTGTGATGTGAGAGGTTCTTTTGTTGATTCGATAGGATCTGCCCTGTGCCCGCGGCATAGCCCGTTTCAGGATCGGGCCCGGATCGGCGGAGACAGCAGATACATAAAGCTTCTCGACATCCATAGAGTGGTTGTTCTCTGCATTGGCCACCGCGCTCTTCAAAAGCTTCAGGAGAGGCTCAGAAGCAGCCTTAGGGGTCTGCATAAGAATTGCGGCCGCAGTCTTGACATCCTTGCCGCGGATTAAATCGCAGACGATCTTAACCTTGCGGGGAGAAATGCGGGCGTAACTCAAGTGTGCTTTCGCTTCCATTTATAGCTTCCTCCTTACTTGGAATTGGTGGTCTTGCTGCCAGAGTGCCCTCTAAAGGTTCTGGTAGGAGCAAATTCGCCCAGCTTGTGACCAACCATATCCTCAGTGATATAGACAGGAACGTGCTTCCGGCCGTCATGCACAGCGATGGTGTGGCCGACAAAGGAGGGGAAAATGGTGGATGCTCTCGACCAAGTTTTGAGCACCTTTTTTTCATTAGCCTTGTTGAGTTCCTCCACACGCTTATACAGCTCAGGAGCAACGAAAGGGCCTTTTTTTACGCTTCTACTCATTGTGTTTCCTCCTTACTTGCTGTTTCTGCGCTTGACGATGAACTTATCCGTAGGATTCTTCGTCTTGCGGGTCTTATAACCCATTGCAGGCTTGCCCCAGGGAGTAACCGGTCCGGGACGTCCAACAGGGCTCTTGCCTTCGCCGCCGCCGTGGGGGTGGTCATTGGGGTTCATAACAGAGCCGCGAACTGTGGGCCGAATGCCCATATGACGTTTACGGCCAGCCTTACCCAGATGAACGTTTTCATGATCGATGTTGCCGATCTGTCCCACAGAAGCCTTGCAGTCCATCCGAATATAACGTACTTCACCGGAGGGCATTCTGATTTGAGCCATAGCGCCATCCTTCGCCATAAGCTGTGCGGAAGTACCGGCGGAACGAACCAGCTGGGCGCCGCGGCCAGGATAGAGCTCTACGTTATGAATGACTGTACCAACAGGAATGTTGGCAATGGGCAAGCAGTTGCCGGGTTTAATATCAGCAGCCGCAGAAGATACAACCGTGTCCCCAGCCTTCAGTCCTACAGGCGCGATGATATAACGTTTCTCGCTGCCGTAATCCACAAGCGCAATAAATGCGCTGCGGTTTGGATCATACTCCAGGCGAAGGACTGTGCCAGGCACATCCAGAAGGTCCCGCTTGAAGTCGATGACTCTGTACTTTCTCTTGTTTCCGCCGCCGCGGTGACGGACGGTAATTCTACCATAGCTGTTGCGGCCCGCATGTTTTTTCAGCGGCTGCAGCAGACTACGCTCAGGTTTAGCCTTTTTATCAACACCATCGAAACCGGAAACGGTCATGTTCCTGCGAGACGGCGTGGTCGGCTTAAAAGTTTTGATAGCCATTTTTGATTCTCTCCTTATCTGAGATTTGAATTAGACCATGCCTTCAAAGAACTCGATGGTCTTGGAGTCCTCAGTAAGCTCAACATAAGCCTTTTTTCTTGCAGCAGTGCGTCCCATCGGATAGGCACCGGTGCGTTTACGCTTACCCTGCATGTTGACAGTGTTTACATTTTTTACTTTCACGCCAAAAATTTCAGCAATCGCCTGCTTGATCTCAATTTTCGTAGCGGAGGGAGCTACCTCAAAGACATATTTCTTTTCAGCGGATTCCGCCATGGATTTTTCAGTGATCACAGGCCGAAGGATAATGTCATATGCGGTTTTCATTACGCAAATACCTCCTCGATCTTAGCCACAGCGGCCTTATCGACGACCAGCTTATTGCAGTTGATAATATCATAGACATTGATCAGGTTTGCAAAAGTGGTGACGCAGCCGGGGATATTGCGGGCACTCAGAACTACGTTCCGATTTACCTCCGGAGTAACGACCAGCGTCTTCTTATCAGCCCCCACGGCAGTGAGGAATCCCTTAAACGTCTTGGTCTTAATCTCATCCACTTTAATTTCGTCAATCACTACCAGATCGCCAGCCTGCGCCTTAGCAGAGAGTACAGACTTGAGCGCCAGCCTCTTGACCTTCTTATTTAAGGTATAGCTATAATCTCTTGGCTTGGGGGCAAACACAACGCCGCCGTGTGTCCACTGGGGAGCACGGATAGAACCTTGTCTTGCGCGACCGGTTCCCTTCTGACGCCACGGCTTAATGCCGCCGCCTCTGACCTCTGCGCGAGTCAGTGCGCTCTGTGTACCCTGACGGCAATTGGCCAGATGGTTCTTTACCACATCGTGTACAACAGACTCGTTGGGCTCGATACCAAATACAGCTTCGGAGAGTTCAATCTCGCCGACCTGCTTGCCAGTCATATCATAAACATTCGCCTTAGGCATGATTTACACTCCTCTCCTTAGCCTCTCGCGGAAGCCTTCTGCGGATTACGTCCGGAAGCCTTCTGCGGGTTCTTACTGATACCGGTATCTGTCTGCTTAATCTTATTGTTCTTCACAGTATTCTTCAGGACAACCAGGCCGCCTTTGGGGCCGGGAATCGCGCCGCGAATAACAATCATGTTGAGTTCAGCATCTACTTGAACAACATCCAGATTCTGCACCGTAACCTGTTCAACGCCCATCTGTCCAGCGCCGATCTTCCCTTTAAAAATACGGGACGGCGTGGAACAGGAGTTCATAGAACCAGCATGTCTGTGAACAGGTCCGCCGCCATGCGTCATGGGAGTGCGCTGCGCGCCGTGACGCTTGATAACGCCCTGATATCCATGGCCCTTGGAAATACCGGTTACATCCACCTTATCGCCGGCAGCAAAAACGTCCGCTTTCACTTCATCGCCTACATTTAAGGTGCTGTCCTCAAGCCGAAATTCCCTCAAAACCTTTTTGAGAGCCACGTTGGCTTTTTTGAGATGTCCAGCCTCGGGCCTGGTAAGTTTGGACTCTTTCACGTCCTCAAAGCCCATCTGGATCGCGGCATAGCCGTCTTTTTCCACAGTCTTCACCTGAGTAACTACACAAGGCCCAGCTTCCACTACAGTAACTGGAATAACCTTGCCGCTCTCATCGAAGATCTGGGTCATACCCACTTTTTTGCCGATGATTGCTTTTTTCATAGTGTTTCCTCCTGTTAAGGTTATTGGTTGACGCATTGGGACGCCAACTTGACCCGCCCACATATGTGAGCTTGGTGTGCTGTATTCCGTGGGTTAGGGGAATTACAGCTTTATCTCAATCTCAACGCCAGCAGGAAGCTCCAGGGCCATCAAAGCCTCAACGCACTTCTGATTGGGGTTAAGAATATCGATCAGTCTCTTATGCGTGCGACGCTCAAACTGCTCGCGGCTGTCTTTATACTTGTGTACAGCCCGCAGAATGGTGACAACTTCTTTCTTTGTAGGCAGCGGAATCGGACCAGAGACCTGTGCGCCGTTACGCTTTGCCGTCTCCACAATCTTCTCCGCGCTGGAATCGATGATCTGATGATCGTAAGCCTTGAGGCGGATCCGGATCATATCTTTGTTTGCCATAGTGAGTGTTCCTCCTTAATTCGTATCCAGTTATGTCTTAATTCTGGGTACGGTGAGAGATTTCTGTCCGCTATGCCGTGCGTATCATTCCGGGTCATGGAAAAGACCGGCAGACGCCGGCCCCAAACCACGTCCCCGACGATATACGCCGCGAAGCAGTTCTCCCAGCCGCCCGATTAACGGACTTACTCCGCAGAAGTTACCGGAATTTCTTCCGCAATCTCCTGTTTCATCGCAATACGCGCAAACTCGCGCTTGAATATAATAATATAAATCCCCCTTGATGTCAAGAGGGATTTATAACTTTTTAAGTCTTTTTCTTTCTTCCGGTACAAAAACTGATGATCTGCTGAACCTGGGATTCTGTCATAGCGCGAAGGGGTACCAGATTCACGCTCTTTCGGTTGGGGTATAGCAGCAACGCCCGATCATTCCGTCGAACCCGCCAGGTCTTGCTCCAGAGAACAGTTGCTTTCCCCTTTGCATTTTTCACAGTCCAACCGTCTCGGTCGAATATATAGCATAGTTCCATATTGCCAAGTCCCGATCGCTTATACTCCCGGCGGATCGTGCTGCGATATATCGCAAACACCGCCAAAATTACCAGGATTAACACAAGAATCACAGTCCAGGGCAATTCCCGGGGCATTTGCTTTGTAAACGCAAGGATCATTACCACAACGACCAAAAGCAAAACTGCTGCAGAAAACCCACGCAGAAACTGATGCCATTTTAGATTGGCAAATTCCGAATATCCGACGCCATGCACCGTCACCGTTACAACATTATCCTTTTTCCTGCTCAACGCCGCACCTCTTAATAGGCCACGCCCCAATAAACCATCTTCTCCGCTTTTTTGCCACAGACAGGACACACGTCGGACAAATGCTCCTGTTGGAACGGAATGCAACGAGAGGTCATGCCGGCCTTTTCCTTCATATCCAGTTCACACTGGAGGTTGCCGCACCACATGGTCTTGATGAATCCGCCTTTCTCTTCCTGAAGCTGCTTTGCCTCCTCCAGAGAATAGGCCGCATAGGTGTGTTCTTCAATATTCTTTGCCGCCTTCGCATACAGGCCGTCATGAACCGCGTCAAGCAGTACCGGTACCTGCGCCTCTAATTCAGAAAGTGCAATGACCGTCTTTTCTCCGTTGTCCCGGCGGCAAGCTACACATTGGTTCTTCTCCAAATCCTTGGGACCAATCTCAATCCGCAACGGCACGCCCTTCATCTCATACTCCGCAAACTTCCAGCCGGGACTATTATCACTAAAGTCTCCCTGTGCCCGCAATCCCAGTGCTTTCAGACGGGCTACCAGTTCCTCCGCCGCTTCGTTCACACCAGGCTTGTGTGCAGCGATCGGCAAAACAACGACCTGGATCGGTGCAATGCGTGGCGGCAACACCAAGCCGTTGTTGTCTCCGTGCGTCATGATAATACCGCCGATAATACGGGTAGACAATCCCCAAGAGGTTTCATAAGGATGGGTAAGCTGGTTGTTTTTATCCGTAAACGTAATATCGAAAGCGGTTGGGAAGCCATTTCCAAAATAATGGCTCGTACCACCCTGCAACGCCTTCCGGTCATGCATCATACACTCAATCGTATAGGTACGCTCCGCACCGGCAAACTTTTCTTTATCCGTCTTTTGGCCGCGGATAACCGGCATGGCCAGAACGTTTTCGCAGAGGTCTGCATAAGTTTCTAACTGCTGCTCTGTTTCCGCAATCGCCTCTTCCGGCGTAGCATGGAGTGTATGCCCCTCCTGCCAGAGAAACTCCCGATGCCGCAAGAACGGACGAGAGGTTTTTTCCCACCGAAGCACACTGCACCACTGATTGTACAGAAGGGGCAAATCCCTCCAGGAATGGACAATATGACTCCAATGATCGCAAAATAACGTCTCAGATGTGGGACGAATGCAGAGTCGCTCCTCCAATTCTTCGCTGCCACCGCAGGTAACCCAGGCACATTCCGGCGCAAATCCGGAAACATGATCCTTTTCCTTTTGCAGAAGACTTTCTGGAATCAACATAGGCATAGACACATTGACATGACCAGTAGCCTTAAACCGAGCATCTAACTCCTTCTGAATATTTTCCCAGATGGCATACCCATAGGGCCGCAAAATAAACATGCCCTTCGTACTGGTATAATCGATGAGTTCAGCCTTTGTACACACATCCGTGTACCATTTGGCGAAATCCACCTCCATATCCGTAATACGCTCCACCTGTTTCTTCTCTTTTGCCATTTTTTTCATCCTTTCGCGCGCCGTCCTATTCTCTCGCGTCCTGTTTCGTACCGCATATAATACCATAATTTCTTAGCGCCTTCAAGAGCACTTTTTTCGATTTTGCATAGAATGAGGTAGAATTTCTCAAAAGGAGGCATTTTTATGCAGAGTTATGAATTTTACATAAAGCCAATGCCGGGCGAATGTGTCGAGGCTACTGTTCCACTGCCACAGCCGCAAGGCTCCGTCATCTCCGGCCAGGTGATGGACGATCACGGTCCAGTGGAGGGCGCTCTCGTACTGATGATAGAACAGGAAAGCGGACACCTTTTGCTCTATACCGTCACAGATGCCCAAGGGCGTTTCTGGTTTGGCCCCCTCTCCGGCGAAACGCTGTATTTGCTTCGCATTCAAAAACTGGACGGTCAGACTCGATCTGTTGAATTGACAAAATAACAAATAAATTTCTCTGCTTACAGGCTATAAAAAAGCCCAGCACAGGCTGGGCTTTTCTGTATCCATGCATACCGTTATGCTCCGGCAGAACGCCCTCGACGGGCCTTTTTCTTCTTTTTCTGCAACGTCATAATGATTAACACTGCAATTACAACAATAACAACCGCTACAGCCGCAATGATCAGTGTTGTATTACCGGAATCGCCGGTTTTAACCTCCAGCCACAGAGAGTCCATCAACTGATTTGTCTCTGCCGGCAAGTACAAAAAGTTTTCAGCGCGAGACAATGTCTCTTCCGATGGATAGGCAATCTCGCTTTCTGCAACCTCTGGATCCATATATTCCTTAGCCGCAGATTCCGGTGCGGAATAGCCCAAATATTCCAGATTCTCTCCGCAGATTTCCGGATTGAGCAGGAAATTGATGTATGCTTCCGCCTCAGTCTTGTGCTCTGCAGACGTCGGAATCATAAAACAGTCAATATACAAATTGAACGTTTCTTCGGGAAAATAAAATCCCAGGTCTTCATTTTCGTCCAACATCCAAAGATAATCACCTGCGTAATAAGGTGCAATCCATGCCTCTTCCCGGATCATTTTGTCAAAAATTTGATCCATCACATATTGCTGCACCAGCGGTTTCTGTTCCTTCAGATAGTCAGCAGCAGCCCGAAGTTCCTCCTCATCTGTTGTGTTAAGAGAATATCCCAAGGACGCTTCAGCAATGGCAAACGCATCCCGGTTATTATCAAACATAAGGATTTTACCGGAATATTTTTCATTCCA
>CABRZL010000048.1 GCA_902475435.1 uncultured Eubacteriales bacterium
AAAAATCTCTCCCCGCAGGGGCAGTTCGTCTGTCACACGGCCTTCGGGCGTGAAAAAAGCCCCGTTTGTGAAGATGATCTTGTGCGTCTGCAAGAACTCCTCACAAAACAGGGCTTCGTTGATGCTTTTTCCATCAAACCAGACGGGCATCCCGTCAAGCTGCGCTTTGTTTTTCATGGGCATCGTCCTCCTTTTTCAGCCTGTCCAGCCGTTCCTCCAAACCGGCAATCAGGCCATCCTTGTTCAGCATTTCCACGATTTTCACCCGCTGTTCCAGCTCAGCGGCAATGAGCAAATCCGCCAGATACTCCACATAGTCCAGCATCTGGCAGGCTTCCACAAACCGGTCATCCAGAACATCTTCCGGTGTCTTGGGTGTGTACTGCACCTTCCAGCTTTCCAGAAGATGCAGATAATCGCACAATACCCGCAGGCAGCGCACCTCCTCCTGACGGTATGCTCTCAGCAGGGGGCGTTCCGGTTTGGGCAGGGCGATTGCCGCTGGTGGCTTATCCGGGTCGATGCCGAAATCATAGGCCAGTTTCTTTGCGGCCCCGTAGTTGCTCAGGCCGAACAGCCTAGCCACGAAGTCAATCACATCGCCGGTGGCCCCGCAGCCGAAGCAGTAGAAGTAATCCCTGTTCAGCTTCATGCTGGGATGCCGGTCATTATGGAAGGGACAGCAGATCATGTTGCCCCGGTTGACCTTGCAGCCGTAGTACTCGGTTGCCTGCTTCACAGTAACAGCAGATTTTACAGTTTCAAACAAATTCATAGGCTTTGCCCTCCATCATTTTATTGACGATATCTGCCCGTCTGCCCGAATATACGGGGAAAAAGCCTATAGACCGAAAAATCCGCCAAAAGTGCAAGAAATGAAAAAATGCAGCCCTGAAATCTTGCAAAAATGCAAGACCTCAGAGCGGCCAAGCCAGCGGAAAGCATTTGCTCGCGCTGGTTTTATAAGGTATAATGGTTAAAGAGAATTTGTAGAAAAGAGGTGTGTCATATGGAGGGAGCCTACCTGCCCGGAAATATCCGGCAGCGGATGCAGGAGCTTATGAAGGAACATAAAATTACCCAGGCACAGCTGGCGACCCGCATCGGCAGCACTGAAAGCGCCATCAGCCGGTTTGTCAGCGGCAAGACCGATAAGATCAGCACAGAACATTTACTCCGCATTGCAAAAGTGTTTGAAGTCTCCACAGATTTCCTGCTGGGGGAAGTCAACACGCCCGACCGAACAAATTTTGATATTGAAGAACTGGGCCTGTCGGTGCAGGCGGCGCGGAATCTGTACACTGGAAAAGTCAATGCGGAGATCATCAACCACCTTTTGGAAAGCCCGCGCTTTGCAGAAGTCACCTACATGATCGAGCAATATTTTGACGATACGCTGGCCGCCGGTTTCGCCGGACAGAACCAGATGCTTACTACTCTCAGTACCATGCTGCGCCGGAATGCGAAAACGGATGCCGCTGTGCAAGCGGCCAGAGCTGTCAACCGACAGAAAGTTCCTGTATATCAGGCAGACCTGACCATGATACAGAATACTTTCATGGCGGCGCTGAGGGAAGTGAAGAAAGAGATCGGCAACGATTTTACAGCGGCGCAGTCTTTGACCAAGGGCATCACCCAGCAGATGTTCACCGAACTCACCAAAGGGGCGGATGTTCTTACTCCGACCATCACGCCAGAAATGATTTCCGCCGCCGTCACCCAGAGCGCAGCGGGGATGGACGGCGTGCAAAAGGAAGCATTGGACAAGTTCGGTCAGGCGCTGACGGAATTTCTTCAATCTACCTTAGACCACGCGCAGGAGAAGCAAAATGCCGACCCGGAGCAATGAGCAGCTATGCAAGCTGGCACAAGCAGGGGATATGGCTGCTCGTGACATTTTGCTGGAAAGCAATCTGGGCTTCATCCGAAAAATAGCGTTGGAACAATATCTGAGCATGGGGCTGGATGAAAATGATATTGGAATTGATTTAGATGATTTGGTGCAGGAGGGAAGTATCGGCCTGCTGAACGCGATCCCTTTGTTTGACGCCGGACGCGGTATGAAATTCCTGACCTATGCGGTACCGGCAATCCGCAACGCCATAACAGACTGCATCCGCGCCGCCCTCGTTCAGTTTGAACAACGGATGGTGGATAAGAAAGACGGTCCCGGCTCCCAGAGAGTATATCTGGATGACATTCTTTCAGATGATGAACGGATGCTGCGGATCGAAGTCATAGCCGACCCTCACACCCAAACGCCGGAGCAAATCTATATCCAAAAAGAACAGCTGACGGAACTGTATACGGCGCTGGACAAGCTGACTGCCAGAGAACAGACCTATCTTCTGTACCGCTATGGCTTTACCGATGGAATCGAGCACCCGCTGATCGGTGCGGCGCTCCATTTCCATCTCAGCGAGAGCCGGACAAAGAAGGTGGAGGGCGAAGCGATGGACAGCCTGCGCGGGAACCTGCCATGGTGGTTCTGAAACGATGGTAAGCAGCGGCTGACGGGGGCTTTGATATACCTTTATTTTGCAAATGACACGGCTGACAGACAGTGCTTGCCCGCACCGCCTGCCAGCCTTTTTCTGTCGCTTATGCTGCCCCGCATGGGGCAACCTTTCCCTCCAGAACGCCGCAACTGTAGCCACACTTTCCGGGGTGTGCTACAATTCCGGCTTCCATCTGCTCCACAAAGGTATAACACACTAGACTTTCCGAGGAAAGTCGTGTGCCAACAGGGATGCTGCTCGCCCCTATTGGAAACCCAGAGCCAAAGGGGCTTCCCCTTTGGATACCCCTCGTTTCCGTCGCTTGTGCTGCTATGGACATGTTCAAATTTGTATCCTGCATAGCCTCCAAAAACGCAAAATTCCGCAGATTTCATCTTCACATCGGACGAAATCTGCGAATTTTTTAGTCATCACACAGTGTGGCAACCTTGCTATAAAATGAATCGTCGAAGACTGATCGTCAATATAAACATCATCCATCTGTTTGCCACTGGCTTCTCTGGTTATACACACTTTAGCCTCAAAAGAATCGAGGTTATGGATGTTTCGAAGGCGCCAGATATAATATGATGATTCTTATTCGATGATCCCGTCCGTATCGAAGATGTGATCCAACTCATCGGTATTGATCGCATGAGACACCTTGTCGCGGATTGTTGTCCGGTACATATCCAATCGTTTAAACTGGTTTCTTCCGGCTGCATCCTTGCTCATACGGATAAGCTGAATTCTGCCGACACCCGGATTCTGTCTTGCGTATTCAGCAAAGCCCTTTGCTTTTCCAAGGTTATCTTTAAAGTCTGCGCTATGCGGCTCAAGAATATCAATCACATAGCCGAGGCGCTCATCCTGACGGACTACGATAAAATCAGGATATGTCGGTTTGATTTCTCCATCGATTTCATATGGGATGCAAAGAGCCCACGACGCTCTGAAAGGATTACGAATCCAGCAGACAAAATCCGGCCGCTTTTCTTCCTCTGCAATCAGATCGACTTCCCAGCCGTTTAGCTTCAGCTTTGCCGTTCCAGTGGTTTCGTTGACGAACAAATGGTCTCTGTATTCCTTACCGCCAGCTTCATGCGGCACCTGAATTGTCTCGGGAAGACGGAAATTGTGCTTGCTTACCACGTCGCCATCAGACACTATGCTGTCGTATTCACGGCGAATCTTTTCTGAGTCAATGGTGGCGATGTATCTGCGATAATCATCATTTAGTCCGTGGAAACGTTTCTCCGCATAGGCATGAAGTCTGTTCATGCAATCCTCGTCAGCAACAAAAAGAATGACATCTACCTTAAACGCTGTTAGGTCGCTGAAGTCGCCATATTTATTGCCATACGCCATACCGATGCCTTCGCGTCCCAGTTTCACATCGGCAATCTGGAACTGGCGCTCAATATCTGTATCGGTCGTTGTAAACATATCATGAACAGAATAGTTGTCCACGGTCTCACCGAAGGCATCAAAAATCTGCGTGGCCAGCTTAAGCTGTTTCACCTGCTGCACAAGATCATCGTACTTGCCCTTAGCTTTCAGATCTTCCACATAATCATGGATCATCTGGACAATCTCATTCTGTACCTCTCTGATTGCCTCACGGTGTAGCTTGGACATACTAAGCAGGTGCGCCATCCGATATAGCGATTTGAGGTAATCGTTAATCCGGAGCGCTCTGACGTTATAAGAAAGCAGACCAGCATCATTAATGAATTTCATAACTGCTTCACGGTCAAATAAATCCTCTACTTTTTCCTGCTGACTATCCGGAGTCGAAGTTTCAGGTGCAGCAGTTACGCTTGGCTGAGCATCTGCTGTCGGTGTAACATCTGGCCGAACGGTCTGCGTGCTCTCGGCGCTCATCTGCTGGAGTGTATCGGCAGGCTGTTCTGATGTCACTTCTGCTGCATCCGGGATTTGTGTCTGCTGCTGTACCGGAGCAGACTCACTCTGCGTATCTGTTATGGGTGCCAAAGTCTGTGTCTCGGTATTTTGATTTGCAAACACTTCCAAAGTCATCTGTCCCGGAATTGACGTTTGTGTTTTCTTCTTCGGTTTGACAGTTAAGGTCTCGAAACGCTTTTCAGATAGCGGCTCACCAAATATGTCTGTCGGAATATCTCCACCCTCAGTGCTCTGCAATGCCTCCACGACATCTTTGACAGTTTCCTCGTTAAAGTACGGTAAATAGAGATGCACATCATTCAGGACATCATCAACCTGAATATGCATCTGCATCGGGGTTCTGACCATGCGCCCAAGGAGCTGAGCAATATAGGTAGCGTCATTTGCGTGCTTGAAGGACATCATGGTCTCTGCCCTTGGGCAATCCCATCCAGTGGACAGATTTTCTTTAAAGAACACAACACGGATATTTCGATTATCTGCGATACGGGAAGGCTCTTCATAACGTACTTCAAGTCCATTTACCGTAAGGGAGGCTGTTGTTCCTCCAAAAGTGTGAACTACCTGACCGCTTTCCAGCTTGAAGCCTGTCCGCTCCTCGATCTTTACAATACAATCATCCAGATTGGTGTCGGTCAGCTTACCGCCAGTTCCATTTAAAACTTGAATAATCAAAATTGGATTCACATAGGCGTAATGCTGTTCAAAACAATACTGTGTCCAGTGTTCCCATTTTTCTTTCCAATCGTCTGCTGCTGCCTGCAGGATAGCCATATCGTTGTTGACCGCGCTGGCCTCCGGGTAAGTGATGACAATGCGGTCTTTTAAAAGTCCAGACGCCCGCACTTCATCCGCTGTAACAATAGACTTATGTATGGTTGAAGACGTGCCTTCGACTAGAGCATTGAACCGCTGGGTCGTTGCAGACATACCAATCACTACAGGCATCGGTGGGATATGATCCTCCTCGCTCCCCTTGATGAACTTTTGCATGATTGTCGTGGCTTTGCTGGCTTCACGGCCTTGCATGCCACGATGTGCCTCATCGATAATGAAGTACAATCTGTCACTCTTATCTCTAACGGTATTAGCCAGCGTCTCCCAAATGGTATAGGAGCGGTTATCGCCATTTTTGGTGAGCTTCGATGTAACAGATAGCTTCTGCGTATTTAAGAAATAAATATGTCCGTCCTCGAAGACCTCTTTGTCAAAAGAGTCCTCCGTCACCGTCACACACTGTGAAAGACAAATTTTATCGGCTTTGGAATCAATCTTCATCTTGGATTGCTCATTCAGCTGCGGAGAATCCGAAAGCCAGACAATAATCGCATTCGGCTGCTCTGCGTAGGTGTCATCGCCATATAGGATGCTTTCAATCAGTGCAGATATGATGATAGTCTTTCCGGCTCCGGTCGGAGCAGTAAAGGAAACCACCTGTGGCGCATGTGTTCTATGATAGCTGCCCAACGCTTCCGCAGTCTTCATGCGGATATCAGCAAGTGCTCTTTTCTGAAAAGGGAATAGTTCTACTTTCATGGTTACCTCCCTGTATTGATACGGAAATTGTCCAGATAATCCCGGTAAAGCTGATAGCAGTCTTTGCCATCGTAGGTGCGGATCATTGACCGGTAAGCAGTCTCTGAATTCGTCACAATAAAGACTGTCTGTATTTCCGGATGCTGGCTTAATTCCGCATCAAACTCGGAATAATATATTTCGTCTATCAAAACTGCCATCTTGTTATGTGGTAGAATGAGCATCTTCGGAAGCTTATCACTTTCGAGCGATGGACATCTTCCAATGGCTCCACCCTTCATCCAAAGCACCGGAAGCAGCTCACGGAACTGCCTGCCGAGGGCAACTGAGGTTTTATCAAGAAAGCTCAGTTTGAAGAAGGCCGCGTTTGCAGGAAATCCGTTCGCCATAGGTCTATCAATTCCAAGATAGTCACCTTTCAATGGTGCTCCATTTGTATCATGCCCTTCAATAGTACAAACAGTACGAGGCCAAGTAATATATCGAGCAATACCAAAGTTTTCCCACTCTTCATCGCCCGGATGTAAACCCTTCTTGGTTAGCGACTTAATCTCTGCCTCTGAAACCTCATTGTTTGTAACCATTACACATCTACGTTGTCCGTTATCTTCCGCATTCAGAAGATTTACAGCGTGTAAAGTCGTTCCTGAGCCAGAAAAGAAGTCAACTATAAGTGCGTTCTTCTTATTTCCCACATAGAAGCGCAACGTATCCTCAACGGCATATAATGACTTTGGAAAAGGAAAATTCCTCTTAGGAATAATCTTGTCTATGAGATTCGTGCCATATGTGCTTGCGTCGTGCCAGTCGCGCACCCACATCGTTTTAGGCTCTCGATCTTGTTCAGCTTCTTCATTCCACTCTAAAATCAGAGAACCATCAGCATCTTTACCCGTTGCAATAAGAATTCCATCACGTAATTGTTCTTTTTGCTTCTTCTTCAAAAACACAATAGCCCACTGATCTCTGTTTTTGTTATATGCACCTAATTTTGCAATACCTTGCTCCAGATAAGATCGCAATGTTTCATGTCCAAGCTGCCAGCGACCTTCACTATTATCTGTTCTAATCGGCCATACAGCTTTCAGTCCCGGTACAGGTGGCCTTTTTTCTACATCATGCCTATCTATTTCAAGCGGAAGCGGATCTCCAACGACTTCTATTTTCTTCTTTTTAGCATCAATCCAAACTGGATAAAACAGATTTGGGGATTCTCTACGTGAGGAACCATTTGAGCCTCGACGCAACATACTATTCCAAATGGTATCTGTCTTTGCTTCTTTTGCATCCGGATTACTATTGTCAGTAACATCCAGCATGGAATATTTGGACTTCTGTATAGTCATACTGCCAAATTGCAACAAAAATAAATACTCATCGCATCTGGCAAACTGCCCAACTCTAGTAGATGCTTTTTTATTAATTCTGGATGTAATCATTTGCATACGAGCCTCCGGAAAAATTTCCTCCAACAGGCATCCAAGATGTAGGTATTCTTTTTCATCAATGGTAACAATCAGCACAGAATCCTTTGGATTCAGAAGCTTCTTCGCAATCTTCAGGCGCTTTTCCATCATAGATAACCATTTACTGTGACGGTAAGCGTCAGAACCATCTACATAGTCATTGTTGTATTTCCAGTCCTTGGCACCAGTATTGTATGGCGGATCAATATAGATACAGTCGACCTTTTCTGCATAAAGGTATTCCAACAACTGAAGGGCATGATAATTGTCCGCCTCAATCAGCGTATGCCAAAGATCTCTATCTGAAGCGTTTTCTACACTATCCAACAGTTTCAGTGTTGGATAAATCGGCTCTCCGAACTCTGCCACTGTCACAAGTTCATCCAACTTAAATGTCTTCTGCTCATGAGTTTCCCTTCTGTCGCATTGAACTTCATAACCGTCAATCTTCATAACGGTATATATGTCGCTGACATATCCGTTTTTCAGAGCCACCTTGGCGCCAACACGAATGGGCACATCATAAAGTGGCGTGCATTCGGGCAGATGTTCCTCAAACACAAGTCCAAACTTTTTTTGCTTTATCAATTTATTAGTTTCCTGCAAAATCCTGTCCCGAAGTGTGGGATCATCGATTTGCTGGATTAGGTCTTGTAATAGTGCCACCTTTCCCACCTCATTCTTCTGTGATTGTCTTTTCTTTTATATGGTAATCAATGCCGTGTTTCTGGCAGAAAGCGATTACCTCTGCCGCGCATACATTGTAGAAGTGCTTATGTTCCTTGTAAGCGTTTGCCACCTTGCTGTAATTTGTTCTACCAAAGATGATACGATCAGTAAACGCTACCGCCTCTAAGATTTCGTTCAAATCCTGCTCTATCATGTTCGGCGTTGGATAAGGCTCGATGCTTACCCAAGTCCGGCAACCTACATCGTGAAGCGCTCGCAAGGCAGCCAGCCGCTCCGCATAAGAAGCTGCTCCCGGCTCCATTCTTTCCCGATATGCCTCATCCAAGGAAATGAGCGTGATACCATGCTCATTTTCCGGAGAAAGCTGCGCCAGTTCTATAGGCAAAAGGCCTTTGGTAAGCGTTGTGCATTTTATACCTGCCTCATTCAACTTCCGTATAGCTGCCACGCTCATAGCTGATATTTCCGGATACCCTTGCATAAACGGGTCTGTCGTAAAGCAAAGCTGAACGGACTGTATTTTGTCCCTAAGTCTTGGTATCTCCTTATCCAGTAGTTCAAGGGTATTAGACACCAGATATGGCTCCAGCCAACTATCGTAGTCTTTAATTTGCCCGAATCGTTTCTTCAACAGGAATGCGTAACATGGATATTTACATCCATGTGCACATCCCAGCGCGTGATTCATCGTATAGTCACCATACTCAACGCCTGTTTGGTAAAGCATGGATTTTCGCGTTATGGTTTTCAAGTTAACTCCATCCTCCGCCTACTTATTCTTTAATATGTGATCTGATATCCGCAGAGCGAGTCCCTGCGCTTTCGGATTCTCACTCGAAATAGCAAAGCAGAATAGGAACATCGGCGAGTTCCGGCTGTTCCTGAAAATCCGTGGATGCTTAGACACACAAGGGAATATCGTCCCCAGCCGAGAGATGATATAAGCCTTGATATGATCTGGATTGGAATCTTTGACCTTTCTTGTGCCGCTGTTAGCTGCTCCAGAGTCGGGGAACAGGTCAAACAGTGACATTTGCGGGTCTTCCTTATAGAATTCGGTCTGCCAACCATCATCTCCCAGCAACCTGTCTATGCAGCTTTCCCACGTTTCATACTTACCATTCTTTGGCAGCATCCTATTCAGTGCTGAGAACGGGAATAGGTACCAAACATCAATAGATTTCGTCCTTGCCACGGTCTCAAGCGTCGTCCAATTCACCTGTGTCGCATAAGGATCTAAAAATAAGAGTCCTCGATTATACCGCCAATCTACATCACGAATAATCTGTGCGAGCTTGTCGTTTGCATCTCCACAGTAAACAGTGACGATTCTCGACAAGTACGGGAACTCTGCGTTTACCATCTCCCGGAGTTCCGCTGCCTTTTTTTCGTCTCCTTCGATGAAGAAGTAACGGTCAAATTTTCTATTTGCGGCCAGAGCCCTCTTGGCAGAGCCTACAAGGTACTGCTCACCGTCGCTGGTCTCAATTTCTCCTGTTCCGGCGAAGGCGTCAATATAAATCTTCTTAAACTTCTGATTTTGTAGCGCAATTAGGTATGCTTCCAGGTAGCTCGTGAAGATATTGAGTTTTTCCTCCGTCCATTTTCCACCAAATTTCTGTGATGTTGCCATTGTTATTTATACCCTCGTTCACATTTTTCTCACGGAGAGAACGAAATGACATATTCTTTCTTGTTTGCTTCGACTCGGACAATCTGCTCAATTCTTGCTCCGTAGTCGCTGACCAGTTCTTTCTTGATCTCATTCCGATATCTTTCTGACGGAAAGATTGGATGGTCATCCAGCAAATCCCACAATTCAGTAAGTGGTACTAGATTGCGTCCTTTAAAATTGTCCTGCAAATACTTTGCGATATCTCTTACATGGAAACAGGAAGTATCCGTATCCAATGTAATGACACCATCAAAGTCAAATCGCAACTGCCCGTTTTCTGAGGAATGTTTGGTAGAGGACTGTGCTCCGAAAATCTTCCATGCACTCTTTTTATACAACTTGAACCCTTCCTTATGGCTCGTACAATGTATCAGGTTGTACATATGCGAATTGTTCATATTGTAGAAAGGAAACGCTGCAACGTAGTATTTACGCGTCCCGTGCAAGGAAGAGATAATTTCCTCCACTCTTGCCTCATAGGCAGTTTTGTTGCTTCCAAAGGGCACCAGCTTTTCAAAGTCCTCAAGATAAGTATTCTCATACTTTTCCTTTGTCGTTTTCCGCTTGGCACGGGTTATCGCTCTGACTGGATCGGAGACCATGTGATTTATCATAACCTCGCCCCAATTGCGGAAGAACGGCAATAGTGCCTCCCAGTCAATCGAAGCATCATACGGATCATAAAGCAGGAAGTAATGCAAATGTCCTGTCTGGTATAACTGTGGCCCAATAGTTTTAAGAAGCTCATGTGCATCCAGCCTTGACGTCACAATCTGAAAATTGCGCTCATTCTGCGGCAAATGCTTTTCCAGTTCATCTACCCGCTTGGCGTCCTTGTCATTCAGGTAGATGTACACGGTTTTATCGGTATATGTTCTTGCAACCTCAAGCAATGCCTCCGATACCCTCACAGCCGTGCCTTTTACAATTTCTCCAGTGTCATCTGTATAAATCCCGCTGTTGCACATGCAATCTATAAAAATCAGTCCATTGCATGAGTTAGTCAACATCAACTTCTGTGCCCACGATTTAATGTATTCCTCTATCAGTTCAAATTTCTTGATTGTGTGAGGGCTGGCCTTGCTAATTACGCTTCTCTTTCTTGCTGGCATGCCATCACCCCTCACTCAAAAGCATCTTCTTCTGTAGGAATCAACTCCATGATGTCCCCAATATCGCAATTCAACGTTTTGCATACCTTCATTAGAACTTCCAAACTGACGGTTTCACCTTTAGACAGCTTGGTAACGGATGCCCAGCTGATACCGGCCTTCGCCTGTAAATCCTTTTTCTTCATATCTCTATCTATCAGGATTTTCCATAATTTTTTATAACTAACTTCCATAGCAGTCCCCTTGTCTTTGTTATCAGGCACTTGTAGTGATACAAACTCAATATTAGGATACCACAAGCCCTCTCAAAGCACAAGGTTACTCTTCATGTTTGCTAGAATTTTCTTCTTTTTCTTGATAAAAATCTACGTAAATATAAGACATCCAGAACAATCTTAAACATACAACTGATGTTTAACGAGAAAAGGAATGATAGCATGTATATCTGTGGATTATTCGTTTTTCCTGCTGCCGATCTACTACATGAACCGGCTTTCTGATTGAGGGATGAGCTTCTGTTGGCACAAAGTCTGCGCTATGAATCGTGCAGCAACAAGTGCCGAAAGCAACACGTCATCCAGAATATATGGATATTTGACGAGAGAGCCAATGCCTACGACTACCTATACAAGAACAAATCCAGGGCCGGCGCAATACCATCAACCAAGCAAAGAAAACGCCCGTTTTCCTAGCCGACCGCCTGGACCGACTGCAGGAAACCTTTGAGGATTTAGAATAAAACCCTGCGACGGAAAATTTTGGTCAAAAGGAGAAAATCCAGCCCGGAAAAGTTTCGGGACAGGATTATGAAACAGAAAAGCATGATACCGGATTTAATGGAAGGAGCGTGATCCTCCACAAGGGCGGTACATTTTTGCATCAGACCTCAAAAAAGTCAATATACAGGCATTAGAGAAATGACCTGTCCAAATAAAAAATAGTCAAGTCTGTCCACTATATACTGCAAACAGGCTTGACTATTTTATCGGATCAAATCATTTGAAAATGCTTCAACGCCTCCATAATCGCTGTTTCCTTCTCCGGGGGACACTGTGGCACTTTCACCTCTTCTTTCTTTGACAGATTATAGTTCTGCCCAACATCCAGCCCGCACTTCCGTTTAACCTGGGAGATATACAGGCTGGACACTTTCAGGCCGTGCTTTTCCAGCACATACGCTTTGATCTCCTCATAAGTGGCTTTACTCTCCGCCGCCGTCAAATCCAGCTCATCCATATTCAACTGAACTTCAATATGCTGAGTCGATTTTAGTTTGGATAAAAGCACAACCGTCTCGACATGCGTCGTCTGCGGAAACATATCTACAGCGGCGACGCGTCGTAAAACAAAGCCTTTTTCAGAGAACAGCTTTACATCACGCGCCAAAGTCGCCGGATCGCACGAGACGTATACTACACGATTTGCTCCACAGGCGGCGATCTGAGAGATTACATCCGAATCCAGACCCTTTCTGGGCGGATCTACTACTATCGCATCCAATTCTGCTTCCCGAGCAATGCAGGAAAAGCCCTTTCCGGCATCCGCGCATATAAAGCTGACGTTATCTGCTCTGTTAAGCTCGGCATTATACCTTGCGTCTTCTATCGCCTGAGGCACAACTTCTATCCCATATATTTTTCTGCATTTCGGCGCGAGAAAAAGAGTTATTGAACCTGCTCCGCAATACAAATCTGCTATTGTCTCATGAGGTTTAGGTTCAAGAAACTCAGCCGCTTTTTCATACAGCTTTTCACACTGCGCATGATTTACCTGCAAAAATGTATGCAGGGATATTCTGAGTTCTACACCGCAAATGCGTTCCGTCAAGCGAGGCTCGCCGGCTAACGTCCTCGTATTTTCTCCGAGTATCACGTTTGTGCGGCGTTTATTTATATTTAACAAAACACAATCCGCACCCGCCAAAATCATCATATCTGCAAGCTCTTTTTCATGCGGCACACTGTCTGCGTTTATCACTACAGCCGCCATTGCTTTTCCATCGCTCATAACTCTGATTACAATATGGCGCACAAAGCCTCTGTGTCTGTTCTCGTCATACGCGCTTATGCCATACTTCTTCATCCACTCTCGAAGCGCTTCTATCAGCACGTCCGCTTTTTGAGGCTGAAGCATACACCGCGCAGTATTTATTACTTCATGCGAACGCGCTGCGAAGCCTCCTATGCAAACCTCTCCCTTTTGCTCACGCACGGGCAGAGCCGCCTTTCCTCTATAGCAAAGCTCCTTTTCACTTCCCTCTATGTACAATTTTTCCGTTTTGACGCCGCCAATGCGCGCCAAGCATTCCTGCACTCTATTGCGCTTTAATTCCAGCTGTGACTCGTAGTTCATATGCATCAAGGTACATCCGCCGCATCTTTTAAAAACGGCGCACGGCGGCTCTCTTCTGGCAGGAGACGTGTTCCACCGTTCTTCGACTCTGGCCACAAAATATTTTTTAGCTGCTTTTATAATTTTCACCCGCGCGCTCTCTCCCGGAAGTAAATCGGGGACAAAAACCACCGCGCCGTCTATCCTTCCTATTCCCGCGCCCTCTGTCGTAATATCCTCTGCCGTCACCTCGCATACCCGGTTTTTTTTCAGCGTGTTATCCACATTGTCTCCTCCTGATGTTGATAATACATATTTTAACGCATATATAGTTAATTTACAACATCATGCTGTTTTCGCCGCCTTCATCTCAATACATAATCGCTTAATATCGCATTGAAGCCTCTTATATCAAACCCCGCTGCAAATTCAAATTTAACGCCCCCTATTCCGCTGAACCAAAGCTCCAGCTCACAATCCAAGTCAAAAACTCCCGATGTTTCAACAGAAAAAGCCTGAACCTTTGCATACGGAAGAGAAGTGTAATCCACCTTTTTCCCTGTGACCCCCTGGACGTTCACCGCTATCACACGCTTATTCGTAAAAACTACTTTATCTCTCACGCCTTTGAATATCTGAAATATTCTTTCTCCATGCACCAGCATTTCTTCCAGAGCCCTGTCTTTATTTTTATCTCCTACAGGTTTCAGTTTTATATACGTAGGGTTTTTAAAATCTATCATATGTATTCCTCCTAATATATTATTTAACTATATAATATATTGTTTACACCGCAAACGCAACAGATAGAGCGCAGCAAACTTTGTACAACAGACTAATAAGAAAATTTTTAAATAAAAAGCGACACCGCTTTCTGCTTCGGGCGTTGCAACGCCGTGCTGTCAAAGAAAAACGGGCAAGTTTTAAAAACTGCCCGTTTTTTAATATGATTTACTCCTGCATTCTTTGCATCAGAACTGATTCCGAACATCGCCATTACGCATACGATGACATCCAAAATCGCTAAGTGGTTTTTCCTTCCCATAATGCAGATAAAACCGCGTAGCTTCACTTCCATTGTAACCGCTTAATTTTAAATTTTTTGTTATTGCTGTTTTTTCGAAAGACTAATGAGATCTCTTTAACTAAGAAAAATTAAACATTTAATCGTTCACAAGCTCAATTATCCAATTTATCCAACTTTTTATTGTTGAAGCTCGACGGCCATACGTACTATCCTTTTGCACGTTATAAACTTTAGAGTCTTTCATGATCTGTATAATATTGTCTCTGGCTGGCATGACACCACTAGCTAAA
>CABRZL010000049.1 GCA_902475435.1 uncultured Eubacteriales bacterium
GAACCGACCACTGCAGTAGCCTTTGAAACTCGTCCGCCTCGGTGCAAATGGTGGAGATCATCCACTGTGAAGTTATGAACAATATTTCCTTTTATAGCTTCTATCTGTGCTGCAGTTTCCTGGATAGAAAGACCATTCTCACGACGTTTTACCGCCTGATGTACCAGTAGCCCATGTCCCAAAGATGCGCACAGGGAGTCAATAACAATCAGGGTTCTGTCAGGAAATTCTGCTCGAATCTGTTCAGCTGCAAAAAAAGCAGTATTGCAGGAGCTGGATAGACCCGAAGAAAACGCAATGTGCAATAGATCTTTTCCTTGCGAGAGAATTCCGCGAAATAAGGCGGAGGTATCTTCCAAATTGGCGGCGGATGTTGTAGGCATTGCGCCGTTCCGAAGTTTTTGATAAAATTCCTGAACGTCCATATCGGTATAAGTCACGCCGTCGAGCGTAACCGGAAGAGGAAGTACGGAAATTTCGTGCTTTTTACAATATTCCTTTGGAAGATCGGCACCGCTGTCGGTGCTAATAGCAAATGGATTCATAGGTTGCTCCTTACTTTAATCTTTTATACGATAGTGGATTGGACGCATGTAATTTGCGCGTCCTGTTACAAAAATACTCTGTCCCAAAGTATCGATGGCTGTAAAAACCGGGAATTTTTCAATGGTCAGCCGTTTTACAGATTCGCATCCCAGATCTTGAAAGGCAATTTCCTCAGCCTCCTTGATGCAACAGGCAATTAACGCTCCGGCACCTCCTACTGCACAAAAGTAAGCAGCCTGGTTCCTGACGATTGCATCAATCACGGATTGATTACGTTCTCCTTTACCGATCATGGCAGTCAGGCCAAGGTCAAGCAGACGCGGGGCATAAGGGTCCATGCGACTGGAAGTAGTGGGACCACAGGATCCGACAGCCATGTCCTTTTGGGCGGGCGTAGGACCCGCATAGTAGATAACGGAACCTTCCAGGGGATATGGTAATTCTCTTCCCTGATCCAGTAGAGAGAAGATACGTTTATGTGCTGCATCACGGGATGTATAGACTGTACCGCTCAGCAGCAATCGATCTCCTGCCCGTAAGTCTGGAATGGCTTGTTTGAGCTCGGAGGTATGGATGTGAAGCTGTGCCATTGCCTATCATTCCTCCAATCCTTCTGCAGGATCTGGTATCATCTGTCCCATGATCCGGAGTTCTTCTGAGGAGGATCGAACAGCTTCATAGAGTGCAGTAATAGAACTATGGATGGCATCGAGCTGTGCGCGAATCGTATCTATAGCCGTCTGTGCAACAGAGTCTGTGTCGTCCAACTGTTGGGCGGAGCGATCGCATATATTTTGCATTTCTTGGTAAAGCTTTTTTGCGCGTCGGCAGGCTAACCGTTCAGCAGCTTCTGCCCGCCGATAGGCGGTAAGTTCCTGATCCCGAAGGGAAGAGGCTGCGGCTTCCTCTGGTGTAGAGGAGACATCCGATGAGGAAGAATCTGGAGAGAAAATGGGAACCTGATTCTGCTGGCGGAGCTGTTCATTCTCTAGCTGAAGGGACTCCAACTGATTTTGCAATGCAGCAATCTGTGCTTGGTGCTCTGCAGCAGTCTTGGCGATATAGGCGCTGACATCACCCTTATGAAATCCACCTACGACAGTACGAAATGCATAGGATGTTGGTTCTGGCATAAACGCACCTCCAATCTTTTGTTCTCTGGGAAACTATCATATTATACCATAGCCGGGGCGGGGATTCAACTTGGAATTGACATGGAGGCGGGAAATCGATACAATACAGCAGAGAGGTGGAATGATATGCCGCATTTTGAGAAAAAGATTCAAAGCCGGGAGATATATCGGGGCCATATTATACGGGTAACGCTGGATACTGTCATGCTGGAAAATAAAAGAAGAGCATTGCGTGAAATTGTGCATCACCATGGTGGGGCAGGAATTTTGCCGCTGGATACGGACGGAAAGGTTTGGATGGTACGGCAGTTTCGATATGCGTTTGGAAGGGAACTCTTGGAAATTCCGGCGGGAAAGCTGGAACTTGGAGAGGATCCGAAAGAAGCCGCTCTGCGGGAACTTCGAGAGGAATGCGGACTTATTGCGGATACAGTTACGGAACTTGGCTGCATCTATCCGAGTGTGGGTTATGATGACGAGGTAATCCATTTATATTTGGCGAGGGACCTTCATAGAACACAGGCGCAACCAGATGAAGGGGAGTTCCTGACCCTGGAACAATGGTCGCTGAGCGATCTGATGGTACAGGTTATGAATGGAGAGATAAGAGACGCTAAGACAGTAGCGGCAATTTTGAAAACGAATCATTTGATTTGACAAAACGTCCTTTTCAGGTATTTCTCTGAAAAGGACGTTTTGTCTTATTTTTGGAGATCCAAGCAGAAAAACCATTTGAAGCAAAAATGTTTCCAACGGCCTAATTTGCGCTCTGTTTGTTTTTGTAATTTTATAATGTCCATAGAGTAATTGGTGAACTCTTCCTGCGTAATCTCGTGCTGGCTGAATTTCGCCTTTAACGCCAGAGTTTCCAGCTCTTTGGAAATCTCGGCGCCCCAAGGAACCAAGCGTTCTAAATAGGCCCATTGTTGAATTACAGCTTGATTACGATTCCCTGTGTGGAAGCGTTTTGTCCGTCGGCGCAGTATAATGCTGTGCCGTATAAGGAGTACCAACACGGTAAGAAATAAGACTGCTGGTATGCACAGCAAAAGCCATAGGCGACTGGAACGATTGCTGGAACTGGATGATGAAGTAGGCTCTGAGGGGCCTTCCGAAGATGTTGTAGTTTCAGGAGACGCCGAAGGAGCGATGGAAGTTGGTTCGGGGGAAGAAGATACTTCCGGCGTTAAGGATGGTTCTGCCGGCTGTTCAGACAGCTGTTCCGGGGGTTCTGACGTCGAAGGGGGGGTAGGCTCGGTTTCAACATCTGGCAGGGAAATGGAATCCCCAAAACCTGGAGTTGCTTCAATAGGAATCCATCCCAGACCGCTGAAGTAAACCTCAGCCCATGCGTGTGTATCCTTATCGGTAACATCGGTAACTGCTCCGGCTTCCGTGACGGTAACCCGATAACCGGAGGCATAACGGGCGGGAACACCAAGGGCTCGGAGCATCGTTGCAGCGGCAGTGGCAAAGTGAACACAATAGCCGGCTTTACTCTCGGTTAGAAAATATACGGCAAAGTCAAAATTAGTTGGCTGGCGAGAGACATTCAGCTGATAGGTACCTACAGTACGAACAAATTCCGTAACCCAAGCAATGGTATCTAGAGTAGAAAGCGACGGATCATAACCATAGGATAGGGCCAAATCATATAATGCGGTTTTTGTTTCTGCAGGCAATTCCAAACAGGTTTCGTTTACATAGCTGTCGTAGGATGTATTGACAATACCGGAAGTGTTCGTGAGATCCAACGTATCCATGCCGGGCCAGAAATAAATGATATAGTCGTCTTGAAGGCATGAAACCCGTAAATCATTGAGGATAGGATCTGCCCCGGTACAGCTGATATATCCGTAGGGTGTAAAAGCCACAGTAGCGTCGTCATAGTAATTCCGAATTTGTACGGCGGCCTGTGTCGTACTGCCAAATGCGGTGCCCAACGAAGTTTGAGCATAAACGCTTTCAGCCTCACCAGCTTCGCCACGGGATTCCCAGCTGCTGCCGGTGTAGATATCCTTTGCAGCTCCTCGGAGATAGAGAATCCCTGTTTCCGTACAGCTGATCTGCATCATCACGGTATCTTTACGATCCCGTGTTCCTTGAGTGGTAAGGTCTAAAACTTCGCTGGTATCGGCGCCAAGATCCTCGCTTTGAAATCCGTCACTGTTGCGGGAGAGCATATTTTGCATGGGACCTGGCAAACGATCCAAAATATCCTGTATCAGCTCTGGCAGTTCTTGATTGTGCGTATCGTCCTTGGGGTAGACAGTACCAACAATCGTCAATACTAAGAGCACCGACATCAGTGTTAGGCAGAGTCGCATGGCATCCATAGAGGCTGGTTCGTCCGGCCGTTCTTTGGCCAATAATACTGTCAACCAAGCGGATAACAGCATAATCAGGGGGAAAACATGAGGTGGCGTGTCATTTATAATGACGCAAAGCAACAGAAATGGTAGTGTACCCGCTATGCTGATAAGACAAGAGCGATAGCCCACCCCCCAAGCCATCCATACAGAGAGTAAGGTAGAAAGAATAGAAAACAACAGTGTATAATCGCCTGATACATAACCTGTTGGTTCCGCCGGAATGGCAAAACTAAAGTTTGGATAAGCGCTGGAGAATCGACTGAGTATATCATGCAAAAGCTGTTGCAGGGATGGACCGACTGCAGCAAATAAAGAGGTGAATATGCTCAACAAGATGATGATCGCACCCAGTGGCAGCAGCAGCCAAAGCGCTTTTTTCCATAAAAAGCAAACAGTAAACAATATGGATGCAAATGCTGTGACAGAAACGATGATGAAAGGGTTGACAGGCAAGTCAAAGGCAGTAGTAATACAAAATATGGTTCCAAGGACGGCAATGATAACCACCAGGGTATCCATAATCAGTCGAGGAAGCTGTTTACGCAATGTCATTTTAAAGCCTCCTCTCTGAACTCGGAGGAAAGCAAAATTTCTCTAGAACGCAAATAGGAAAGCGGGACGTTCTGCCCGGCCGGTTGACAGAGAATTTGAGCCATGACCTCATCCAACTCCCCCTGAGGGGCATAGATATTCTGGACCGCACCGCGCGCATCCACCCACTGCAACAGCAGGCCGGCGTTATTTTGCTTGAGATAAATCAAGCACCAGGCAAGCTGGTCCAGTGCTACATCTCGACCATTGGGATCTTGAGGCCAATCGATCCAGATGGGAGCAATACGGGTAGCAGGTTCCAATGTGTCTCGGACAACCGTTTTGTCTAAAGCGGCGCTTTTTTTCCAGTGGATTGCCTTTAGCGTATCGCCGGCACGGTAGTCTCGAAGATCATAGGGGTTTTCTCCTCCGGAAAAAGGTCTTGCTACCAGAGTACTGGTGCCGGCCCAATCAGGATGCTCCGGTGGTTCCTGAGGAAAGGGAAGAATTGTAATACTGGTTCCTTGGGGACGGCGCGTAGGCATGGGCAGAAGGCCCATGAGATCCAAGACCCGAAACCGACGAAAGGAGCACTGGTAGACACAACAATGATCTGTGTTCAGGGAAAAACCGCCGTAAACGCCCTTGAGTTTCGCATAGGAAACTTCACCAGAGACTACGCTCTGTGTTTTCAGCTTTCCGCGGATTGGACCAGTGGCAAATAACCGGCTCTGTCGTAGGGACAGTGTAATCGTAGCTTCACTTCCGCGTATCACTTGGTCTGGCACAGATAGCGAAATTTGTGTACATAGGGCGCCAGGCAAGCTGATTAGCCAGGAAAACACGGGAAGAATCAGGGTGATTACAAGCAAAAGTCCAGCCACATATCCCGTATAAGCGATCCGGAACAGACATAGCAGCAGAAGAACCAGCAAATAAATCAGTCTGTTTTTCAGCATAAATGCCTCACTTGACCCGAGGGGCAGGCGTTTTTTGTAAGATAGAGGTACAGATATCTCGTGCGCTTTTCTGCTCCTGTTCAGCTTGACGGGTGAGCAACAGACGATGAGCCACAGTGTCGGCAAAGATGAACTGTACATCTGCTGGAATTACGTAATCCCGACCCTGAACCCAAGCCACAGCGCGGGACATGGCTGCTAGCGCCACAGAGGCGCGAGGAGAAGCACCTTGACGAAGATCAGGGTGATTTCTGGTGGCAGTTGTCAGTCGAACAATGTATTTGAAAATGTCATCAGAGGCGTAAGTATTTGCCACTTGCTGCTGGATTGCAACTAAGGTGTTTTGATCTGCCACTGGGGTGATGTTGTCCAGAGGATTGCATGCTTGTTTTCTGCGAAGCAGCTCCAACTCACTTTCCGGTGCGGGATATCCCATCGTCAACCGAACCATAAAACGATCCATCTGGGAATCCGGTAGAAGCTGTGTGCCGGATGAACCGTAGGGATTCTGCGCGGCAATCACCATAAAGGGTTTGGGAAGGAGATGGGTTTCACCATCCACAGTGACTTGTCCTTCTTCCATAGCTTCTAACAATGCGGCCTGTGTGCGGGAGGAGGCTCGGTTTAGCTCATCCGCCAGAAACAGATTACAAAGAATGGCACCCTCCTGGTACTCGGTGGTACCAGTATTTTTATTGTAAATCGTAAAGCCGGTCACATCGGTGGGCATTACGTCAGGAGTGAATTGCATACGCCTGTAGTCGAGTTGTAGAGCACGGGAAAAGGCCAAAGCCAGGGTCGTTTTACCTACACCGGGTTTATCTTCCAAAAGAAGGTGACCTCCGGCCAGCATGGTGAGGAAGGTTTTCAAAATCATATCGTCTTTGCCAACAATGGCGCGGCGGACTTCGGTGAGAACCTGTTCAGCATAATTCAAGTCGGTTTTCCTCTTTTCCTAACAAAATATACTATATCATATCATATACACCCTGGTCATTCAAGAGGATTATGACAGAAAGGTATCAAGCAGTTACGAAAAAATGTTGTTCTGTAATAGCTAAGAGGAATTAGGTAAAAAAGACAAAGAGAGGTGAAAAAATTATAAAATACTACAATGAGTTGTTTTGCCCTTTTGTGTTATAGTGTTACTATCTTGCGCCTTGGGAAAACCTGATTTTGGTGCACAAAGGAGATAGGATCGATGAGCAGACTTACCATCATGTCAGCCAGCCGAGCACAGATGACTGTGGAAGGCCTGTATACGGATATGGAACGGCGTATTATTGCCAGTCCGCCGGGGATTTGTCCAGTAGATTTGGTAGCGGCCTTTTTAAAAATGTGCCGAGCCCAAACTTGCGGCAAATGCGTGCCATGTCGTATTGGGCTCAAACAGCTGGATAACATGTTAGATGACGTTCTGGCCAACCGGGCCGGAATGGACACTTTGGAGAAAATCAAGAATACTGCCTCTACCATTGAGGATTCGGCCGACTGCGCGTTGGGAGTGGAGACGGCACGAATGGTGCTTCGATGTCTTGACGGCTGTTACGAGGACTTTGTAGAGCATGTGAAAAATCATCGCTGTTCCAGCCAGATCACCCAGTCAATTCCCTGTGTTGCGAACTGTCCCGCTGGAGTGGATATTCCTGGATATGTAGCCCTGGTGGAAGAGGGGAATTACGCAGATGCGGTACGCTTAATCCGCAAGGACAATCCTTTCCCCACAGCCTGTGCGATGATCTGTGAACACCCATGCGAAAGCCGGTGCCGCCGAACTCTGCTGGATGCACCTATCAATATCCGGGGACTCAAACTGGCGGCGGTGAACCATGCGGGAGTGGTTCCTGCACCGACCTGCGCGCCGTCTACTGGAAAACGGGTTGCAATTATTGGCGGGGGGCCTTCAGGCTTGTCTGCGGCATATTATCTGCAATTGATGGGACATCAATGTACGGTGTTTGAGAAACGAAAATATTTGGGAGGTATGCTCCGATATGGAATTCCCAGCTACCGGCTCCCAAGACAGAGACTGCAAGAGGATATTGACTGTATCCTTTCCACCGGCGTGGAGGTAAGGACGGAAACCGCCATAGGCGGAGGCGATGGCATGATCTCCATGGAGCAGCTTCGGCAGGACTATGACGCGGTGTTTATTTCGATTGGAGCCCATGATGATAAAAAGGTCGGCATTCCCAATGAAGATGCAGAAGGCGTACTCAGTGCTGTGGATATGATGGGAGCCATTGGCGATGGAATTATGCCGGACTTCAGGGGTAAACGTGTCTGCGTGATTGGTGGCGGAAACGTAGCGATGGACTGCACCAGAAGTGCGATTCGCTGCGGAGCAGAAAAAGTTTCTATTGTATATCGCAGAAGGTCAGTAGATATGACCGCCCAGCAGGAAGAAGTTCAGGGTGCTTTAGAGGAAGGGGCCGAGATGCTGGATCTTCACGCACCGTTGGCCGTTGAAGTGAATGGTGAGGGACAGGTTACCGGACTATGGACAGAGCCAAAACAGGTAGGGCTGATCCATGATCGTCGGGCGGATGTGATTTCCAGCGGAGAGGTGCCGGAGCTGATTCCGTGTGACGTTGTGGTGGTGGCCGTTGGACAGTCTATTGAGACACAGTATTTTGAAGAGGAAGGAATTCCAATTAAACGAGGCGTTATAGCTGCAGAGGACTGGACTGCGGTGGATCATGCGCCTGGCGTATTTGCTGGAGGAGACTGCGTGACAGGGCCGAAGACAGCCATCCGGGCAATTGCTGCCGGTAAGGTGGCTGCGGCTAATATTGACGCCTATTTGGGATTTAACCATCATATTACGGTGGATGTAAAGATCCCGGAAGTTAGTCTCCGGGATCATAAGTACTGTGGACGAGTCAATCTTCATGAACGCAGTGCAGCAGACCGGAAACAGGACTTTGAACTTATGGAAAAGCCTATGAGTACAAGAGCAGCTCAGCAGGAGGCCAGCCGTTGTCTTCGTTGTGATCATTTCGGCTGTGGAAACTTCAAGGGAGGTCGCAGAAACGAATGGTAAATGTAACTGTCAACGGGATTCCGGTATCTGTGCCGGAGGGCGGAACAATTCTGGAGGCTACAAAACTTGCCGGATGTCCTGTACCCACTCTTTGTTTTTTAAAGGATATCAATGAAATTGCTGCCTGCCGCGTATGTGTGGTGGAATTGGAGGGAGCAGACCATCTGATTACTGCCTGCAATAATGTTTGTACTGAAGGAATGAAAATTTATACAAATTCCGTAAAAGTTCGGGAGGCAAGAAGAACCAATATTGAACTAATTCTGAGTGAGCATCGGCTGAACTGTCCGGCTTGTAATCGAGAAAAAACATGCCAATTAAAGAAAGTGGCCAACTCCATCAATATGGATGACACGATGAATTTCCGACATGAGTATAAAGCAGACAACTGGGATGAAACTTTCCCGCTGATTCGAAATGAGAGCAAATGTATCAAATGTATGCGCTGCATTTCTTTCTGTGAAAAAGTACAAACCCTGGGGATATGGGATATGGTAGGTACTGGATCCCATACTACGGTGGGAGTTTCCGGAGGACGTACCATTCAGAATGCGGACTGCGCCTTGTGCGGACAATGTATTACCCATTGCCCAGTGAATGCGCTGCGTTCCCGGGATGATACTAAGGCCATATTTGGCTTGAACGGAGTGCTGAATGATCCAGATAAGGTGGTAGTAGTCCAGGTGGCTCCGGCAGTTCGGGCTGCTTGGGGAGAGACATTTGATCTTGGTCCGGAAGTGGCTACAGAAAAGCGTTTGGCTACCGCACTCCGACGGATAGGGTTTGACTATGTGTTTGATACCAATTTCTCAGCCGATCTGACGATTATGGAAGAAGGAACGGAGTTCCTTCGCCGGATGCAGGATGGAACGCAGCATAAATATCCTATGTTTACCTCCTGCTGTCCCGGTTGGGTTCGGTTCCTGAAGTCCCAATACCCGGATATGGTAGATGAATTATCTACGGCCAAGTCTCCGCAGCAAATGTTTGGCGCTGTGACAAAAACATATTTTGCAAAAAAGATTGGTGTAGATCCCAACAAAATTGTATGTGTTTCCGTGATGCCATGCGTAGCGAAAAAGGCGGAACTGGATATTCCCAGTATCAATGATGCAGGGGCCGGCAAAGACGTGGATTTTTCAATTACCACGAGAGAGATGTGCCGGATGATTTCAGCGGATCAATTGGATGTAGCGGCACTTCCGGAGACAGATTTTGATTCACCTCTGGGCACCGGTACCGGTGCAGCAGTTCTGTTTGGCGCAACAGGAGGTGTGATGGAGGCGGCACTTCGAACCTGTGCCTATGTGCTTACTGGGGAGAACCCTGATCCAGATCAGAGCTTTTTGGAGGTTCGCGGCTTAGATGGCTGGAAAGAAGCCGTCTATGATGTGGCGGGCGTCAAGGTTCGCACTGCGGTGGTCAGCGGTTTAGGTAATGCCAGGAAACTGATTCGGGCATTGCGGCGTGGAGAAGTAGCTTACGACTTCGTCGAGGTTATGGCTTGCCCTGGAGGCTGTGTGGGCGGTGGCGGCCAGCCTATTCACTATAACGAAGAACGAGCCGGTATGCGCGGTGAAGTACTGTACCAGTATGACGAGCACAATCCTTTGCGGTTTTCACACGAAAATCCCGATGTTCAGGTGCTGTATACCGACTATTTGGGAGAGCCGTGCGGTGAAACCGCACATCATTTGTTACATACGGATCATCAGGCATGGAAGATGCCGCCAGCACTCAGCTATGACGACGATGTTCGTGTGATTCGATTTTAAGAAGATTTCCCCTTCGCGGTATATACTGTCCGTACAATTTGGAGCGGCTGTCTGAACGAGGGGGATTTTCTTGTAATTTACTTCCCGCTGTGATAAAATAAAACGAAATATAAGACAGGAAGTGATATCCGTGGAATTTGATTTTAGCACGGTCAATACCGGTGGTGGTGTTCATCCGTTTGTAGCAGAGCATGGGATTACTGATCCAAATATCATTAGTTTCTCGGTGGCGGAAATGCGTCTAAATTTGGCTCCCGGTATTACAAAAGGAATGCATGAGATCGTAGATAAGGGCTGTTTTGGTTATGCGCCGCCGGAAAAAGAGCGCTATGACGCGGCACTAAAAAACTGGATGAAGACTCGGCATGCTTGGGAGATTGATCCTTCCAAAGCTGTTCAAGTGGGCGGCGTAGTGACGGCGATGGGAATCGCGTTGCGCGTTTTGACAGAGCCAGGAGATAAGATCTTGATTCAAACTCCGTTATATCCACCTTTTGCTCGAACCATTTCAGCCAACGGAAGAACAGTGGTGGAAAATCCGCTGAAGCTGGAAAATGGTCGGTATACAATTGATTTTGAAGATTTGCGGGAGAAAGCAAAGACTGCGAAAATGTTGATGTTCTGCTCTCCGCATAATCCGGTTGGCCGGGTATGGACCCGAAAGGAATTGGAGACCCTGGGAGAAATTTGCCTGGAGAATGGACTGTATGTGGTTTCAGATGAAATCCATTTTGATTTGGATTTTACCGGAAAGCATCTTGTTTTGACGCAGGCCGTGCCGCAGCTTCGGAGCAAAAGTGTTATCTGTACGGCGCCCAGCAAAACATTTAATTTGGCGGGGAATGCTTTGAGCAACATCGTGATTGAGGATGATACCATTCGGGAAAAATTTATAGCGGATCAATCACTGTACTGTGGTCATTACCTGGGGACGTTTGCATATGCATCCACAACAGCGGCCTATGAGACTGGCGGGCCTTGGCTGGATGCGCTGTTGGAACACCTCCAGAAAAATCGTCGGGTGCTGGAGTCACGACTCCTGAAAATCATACCGGGTGCAAGGCTCACACCGTTGGAGGGAACATATCTTCAGTGGGTGGATCTTAGCTGCATGGGCTTAGATCAGACGGCGCTGATGAAGAAACTGGAATCAGCCATGATTTTTGTTAATAATGGAGAAGAATTTGGCACTGCGGGAAAAGGTCATATTCGGTTTAATCTAGCATGTCCAACTGCATGCATTGAAGCAGCAATGGATCGCTTGCAAGCGGTGCTGTAAGTGTATTAAACATCCCCCGATACAAGTAAAATGTATCGGGGGATATTTTTTGTAATATTTAGTTATTCCGAATTTCCAGAGGTTTGGCGTCCCGGTTTTGATCGTAGATCATCTGAAGACCGTCTAAGGTCAATCGTGTATCCACGATGGTAATTTGATCGGTTTGTTCTGCAATCATACGGGATAAGCCGCCCGTGGCAATCACCTTAATTCCGTCGCAGCCCATTTCTTCCATGACCTGCCGAATCAGATATTCGATGTTGCCGACATAGCCGCCTACGACGCCGGCTTGAATCTGCTCAACCGTATTGCGGCCTAAAACAGTGGGCGGCATTTGCAGTTCGACCCGGGGAAGCATAGCAGTGCGTGAAACCAAGGCATCCAGGCTCACCTGGAGGCCAGGGCCAATGGTACCACCTAGGTATATGCCATCGGGACTAACTGCATCTATGGTGGTAGCTGTTCCAAAGTCGAGGATTAAAAAAGGAGCGCCATATTTCGCAATGGCAGCGATACAGTTGACGGCACGGTCGGTACCAAGACGTCCCGTTTCGTAGCATCGAGCGTCAAATTGAAGACCGGTATCCACGTCGGTGCCGACTACAAGAGGTGCCACACCAAAATATTTAATAATAGCGCTGGTGAGCGAATACATTACCTGTGGGACTACAGAACCAATGATACAGGCTTTGACATCTTCAGCCCGGTAACCAAATCGTTCAAAATAAGCCACGGCCATAATGCCGATTTCATCAGATGTAGCGGTAGAATTGGTAGACAGTCGGAAGGAACCAAGCATTTCTTGATCCTTAAAAATTCCAAATACCATGTTGGTGTTTCCAACATCGATGGTCAGCAACATTGCAGACACTCCTTTAATCGATGGATTTTAAGCAGCACGTGATTTTGCCATCTGTAAGTTGGATGACGCCATAGCTGCCCCAGGTGTTGCAGGCTCCGGGATTCATGACCCACAGTCCTTGATCGAAAAAGCATTCGGCTCGATGTGTATGGCCGAATAACAAAATATCGGCATTCTCGGCTAATGCCGCATAAATAACACGTTGATACATGACCTTGACCCCGCGAAGATGACCGTGGGTCATATAAATTTTTGTGCCCTGAAACTCCGGCGTCAGAATTGTTGCTTCCGATGAACTGGAATCGCAGTTCCCAGCGACTAGGGTTAAAGGAATACAATATTTTAGAAGTTTTTTTGCGTCCCGTACGTAGTCTCCCAAGTGGAGAATCTGGTCGGGATGTTCTCTTAAAATTGTTTTTTCCATGGAGTCTACCGAACCATGGGAATCAGAAAAAACAAGGATTTTCATGATATAGTACACCTTCCCGCCGCCTTCGCATACACTGATAAAAGGAAGGGGGAATTATAGAATGAATCAGTCCGAGCAGCAAAAAAATATCCAAAAACTCTTATCTACCAACGAGGGAAAAAAGCTGCTAAAACTTCTGACAGGAGATGGTGGAACGGCGCTAAAAAATGCCGGTAACGCGCTTCGTCAGGGAAATACACAGAAAGCGCAATCCATCGTTGCCCCACTGATGGAAGATCCGGAAGTGCAGAGACTGTTAAAATCTCTGGAAAAGACCATGGGCCATGGATGATCTGAGCGCCGCTATCAGCGGCTTTCTTTCAAAGCCAGGGGCCATGGAACAACTTGAAACAGTGGCAAAACAGCTTGGCTTGAGTACCGGGACGGATGAAGGAGAGAAAACAACAGATACTGCATCTGTACAGGAATCAAACCTTGGCATGATTGATGGAATTTCTCCGGAAAAACTTCAAAAGATTATGCAGGCCGTTCAGGATGGGGGACGCCCGGATCGGAATACGGCGTTGTTAGAGGCGCTTCGACCCCTTCTGCATTCGGAGAAGCAGGAAAAGATGGATCGTGCGATCCGGGCAATTCGATTGATGCATATGGCAAGAAGTGTTTCCAAGACCATAGAACTGTGAGGCGATCGGATGTTCAACCCCTATGTAGAAGAGCCAGCGCGATGCATCCACCCAGTCAAAGGGGAGAAAATCAGCGGTCTCGATGGAATCTTGAAGCGGCTGGGACGGTTGGACAGCGACGATTTACTGATTTTGCTGTTGGTCTACCTTTTAGCAAAGGAGGGAGACCAGGATGGCATATGGCCGCTGGTGGCTGCAATGCTCTATCTTATGCTGTAATCGAAAAAGGCGGGGCGGCATAAGCTGCCCTTCCTTTATTTTTTCGCGGTGGCATCCTGATCGTCCTTGGAATGTGTGGGGCTATCACTTTTTTGGGAAAGCAGCCTCAATGAGATAATCCCAATGGCAATTACCGCGACCAACACCATCAATGCTTTGCCAGAGCCGCTGGTGCTGACCATTACGGCACAGACCCCAAGCAATGATGCGGCTACATAAAGAATAGCAACACTTTGACGTTGATTGAAACCGACGTCGATCAACCTGTGATGGATATGGCTACGATCCGGATGCATAGGGCTGACATGGTGCCATATGCGTCGGATACAGGCAAAGGTAATATCAAACAGAGGAACTCCCAATACAAGAATTGGAACAGCAAAGGAAATAACTGTATAGAGTTTAAACAGACCACTGACGGACATACAAGCCAGCACGAAACCCAAAAAAGTAGCGCCAGTGTCACCCATAAATATCTTGGCAGGATTAAGGTTATAGGGTAAAAACCCCAAACAGGAACCCAACAGAGCACCTAAAATCA
>CABRZL010000050.1 GCA_902475435.1 uncultured Eubacteriales bacterium
AAGGGGCGCAGGAATTGCAGATCTTAGCGCCGCGGACAATGATGCCCTTGGTTGGGGTGCCGTCGATATCTATGCCGTCTACATCAGTGGCCACAATATGGAAGAACTGATCGGGATCGGGCTGCATATGTGCTCTCTTGTACTTAGGGTTACGGGAACCTTTCACGTCAGTCTGCGCACAGTTGCAGATCAGATCGTTTTCCTGACAATATTTGATGTACTTCTGTAGTCTTTGATGATATTCCGTGCCACAGGCAGTATCGCAGTCATAGGTGACGGAGAATAATGCGTTGAGGGCGTCAGAGCCCATGCAGCGCTGCATGCAGCCGCCTACACGATGACAAATCAGACGGGTCATGAGCTGCTTTTTCAGCAGATCGTCTACAGATTGATGAATATGAGTAGAACGGTTGTGCACGGAGCCATCGGGATCCTTTACTACGCAGACATCTGCATAATCAGGATCGTTGGCGGTGTCATAGCACTGCTTCATAACGTAAGTGCCGCCGACAATCCAGTCGGCCAAGTCGCGCTCGGCGCCTTCTTTACCATTAGAACGGTCAACCTTTTTGCCGTTTAGGTAAACGTTGGGCTTCATGGCGAGGAGACGAGCCTTGTACTGTTCATAAGTTCCAATTGCCATTTTTAGGTATACCTCCAAAACATTTTTCATTGGGGAATCCCCAGATTTTACGGCAAAACAGCGGGAACAGGAGAACGGCTCCTGCTGCTAAAACCATAGGTTCATACGAACCATCATACACATCCAAATCAATATGTATGATGCTCCGCATGAAAAAGGTTATAAGCACCCCTCAGGGGCAGGACGGAACCCCGTCCTGCCATGCAATATAGGATAAATTTAGTTGATGGTCATGCCGCCGTCTACAGGAATCAGAACACCTGTAAGATATGCGGCAGCAGAAGAGGCCAGGAATGCCGCTACAGTGGCAATCTCAATTGGCATTGCATAACGGCGCAGAGAAATCATCTTTTTGACCGCGTTGGCATTGGCTTCATTTGCCATTTGATCCTTCGTCATGTCGGTAAGAACATAACCCGGAGCAATTGCATTGCAGGTAATTCCATAACGGGCCAATTCGTTGGCCATAATGCGAGTCAAATGTGTAACAGCTGCTTTGGCAGAACCATAAACAGTATCGCCGCGCGGACTTTTAATGCCGGCAGCAGAGGACATATTGATAATACGGTATGGATCAACGCCTTCGGGACGGCCCTGAGCTTTCATTTGAAGGGCTACTAGCTGAGACATGAAATAAACGGCCTTTAGGTCCGCGTTCATGACATTATCATAGTATGCTTCGTCCATGTCCAGCATGTTTTTAGGCTGGCCGCCTACACCAGCGTTATTGACCAAAATATCAATACGGCCCAACTTCTCCACCGTAGTTTTTACAAGGTTTTCACGGGAAGCAGGAACGTCGACAGAAGTGGCAACGCCGATGGCCTTTCCGCCGTCCGCAACAATTTCAGCAGCAACTTTATCGCAAGCTTCCTGTTTGCGGCCTGTAATTACTACGGCAGCGCCATTCTGGGCCATCAATTTTGCAATTGCATTACCGATGCCGCGAGTAGAGCCGGTAATGATAGCAACCTTACCGGTCAGATCGTACATACTCATATCCATTTAGAAACAATCCTCCATACAATAATATAGCGGGCAGATGTTAAATCCCTCAACCTTATTATAATGTATCATTTCTGATTTCGCAATATGGCGTAACGACTTTTTTCTGTCAAATTCTGTTGCGTTTTTTTGGGTTCTTTTGTCAAAACTACTGATTGACCCGCACTATTCTAGCATAGAGCACGGAAGATTTCAACTGCTATGATACTGGAAATCAGGAGGCATTTTCGGGGCAAAACGGCAAATTTTATGACATAGTGCATAAAGACAGCGCCGAAAGAAAGCAAAAATTTTTAAAAAATCGAAATATCAGCTTGCAAAACTGTGGTGCCTGTGCTAAACTTTAACCATTGGATGGCACGAAACAAACCTTGGCAAAAAACTATGACTTGGAGGGTTCCGTATGTTAGACATGAATAACCTGCGGAAGGAAAAGCACGAGGGGCTGTGTAAGATTCTTGACTTCATCCTTGTGGGCCTTCTTGCGGTGTTCTTCATTCTCTCTTTGCTCCCGTACTACTCGGTCGAAGAGGACGGAGTGATTTCGTCCCGCGGCTATGGTGACGGGTCCAAAATTGAGACTGTGGTGGAGGCAAAGGACGCAGATTCCTGGTCCCTGCTCGGCTATTGTGGATTTCCTTATAACCACAGTTCCGTAGAGGATTGGCAGTCGGATATGTATAAAGAAAATAAGGATACCATTGATGAAAACGAGGATAACGGCTATAATGGCTTTTGGAGTGAATTGGTTGGCAAACTGGGGATTGAATTGACCAATGAGGATGGAGAGAAAAATCCTTATCAGGCATTGCCTGTTCCTGGCATTACCACCAAGACAATCTCCATTAAGCAGGTAGGCGCCATTCTGTTTTTGGATGTTTTCGCTCTGATCGGTATTGCGATTCTGCTTATGAAAAAGGGAACTGGCCGTGCCATTTATAGTCTCTTGTGGGGCATTATTGGTGTATTGGCATTCCAGTTTAACTATTTGCTGAATATGGGTAATAATGCGGTTCGTCCCATTATGATGGCCATTACAATTATCGTGTTAGTAATTGCTCTGGTAGATAGCGTTTTCTACATTATCGACGGTCGGTCTAGAGCTGCTTATCTGAGATCCATCAGCGCTGCCTACGCTTGATTTGGATTTTGGTTATTTGAAGTAAAAGTCCCGCGCCTTGCCTGGCGCGGGACTTTTTGTCTAAACGCACGATCTTCCGGACATAATAAAGACGGGAGGGATTCGTTTATGCAGATTTCAGAACTCATGACTAATCGGGTTATTTCTGTTCGACAGAGTGAAACTGCAGATGTTGCAGCACGATTACTTAGTCGAAACAATATTGGTGCGATGCCTGTAGTGGATGATAGCGGGACTGTGGTGGGTATGTTGACAGATCGGGATCTCGTAGTGCGCTGCATGGCAGCGGGATTTCGTCCGCAAGAAGTACCGATTGCACAAATTATGACATCCGGACCTGTTGTGGCTCAAGAGGATGAGGATGTAGAAATTGTCTCCGCGCGTATGGGATATGCACAAGTGAGAAGGATTCCTGTGGTCAGGAATGGGGCTTTAACAGGGATTGTATCACTGGCGGATTTGGCGCGGCAACATCGGGATCGAACAGTTGAGACATTAGAAGAAATCAGCCGAAATGTAAGCAGAAGATAAAAGCATACTGGAACAGGCAGTGCGCTCTAGGACAGTTATTAGCATGAATTCGATACTGAAGATGATTAATTTACTTCAGATGTCGAACAATGCAGATCAGCATAGTTTGTAACGTTGGCAAGGATACAATCTGCTGGGACGTTTGTGAGAGGTTAGATTCAAGATTGCTGCCCTCAGTGACGATGAATGCTATGTATGTTCTCAAACAAAAGGAAAAACTCTATGCAAATGGCTATTCCATCTGAATAGAGTTTTTCGCGTTCCGATTACTGGCATAAATCAGCATTTTTGCGGTGCTTTTCTCTGTTGCCAGTTCAGGCGAAATTCTCTTAACTAAGCAACAGCAGGTTCCGACCGAAGCTTTTTACACTGATGAATGATCAAGAACAAAGCAATAGCGGCAGAAATTATGTCTGCTACAGGGAGCGCATAGAGCACGCCGTTTTGTCCGAAAATATATCCTAAAATTAATACCATAGGGATTAGGCAAAGAATTTGCCGGGAAAGGCTGATCAAAATTGCCTTTTTGGGCTGTCCGATTGATTGAAAGAAACCAGCGCCTACATTCGTAAAGGGAACCAGGGGCAATAATAGGTTGTATACACGCATTGTATAGGCCGCGTGCTGTAGATCATCGCCGTTGGAACCAAAAATACGACACAGCGGCTCTGCAAATATTAAAATCATAATCCAGCCAATGGTAAGCATAAAAATGGCGAAAATTGTGGCGGTTTTTAAGGTGTCTACCACTCTGTGATAATTTCTAGCGCCATAATTGTAACTAATGATGGGTTGAATTGCGGAAGAAATTCCAATAGCTGGTAATAAAAAGAATAAACCAATGCTGATGGTAATACCCACCGAAGCCTGGGCTACATCACCTGAAACGGTTTGTGCTGTGGCAAAGATGGCCAGACAAGAGAGTAGCACCGACTGAGAAAGACTTCCGGTAAACTGCTGGAGAAAAGAAGAAAAGCCCAATTCCGCAGTTTTTAACGTAGTCATTTGCGATAGCCGTAGGCGCCGCAAACGAAGTTTCATTGTACTTCTGCGGCTAATGGTAAAGTAATAAATTACCATGCAGCCTGAAACAATTTGGGAAAATGCAGTAGCGGCAGCTGCCCCGGCAATACCCCAGTCAAGCACATAGATGGCAATAGGATCCAAAATAATATTGAGAATACAACCAGTGATCGAGCAGGCCATCATGCGCTTGGGGCTGCCATCCACCCGGACAAACAGGCCAAAGCTGTTGGCCGTGGAGTTAAAAAAGGAACCAATAAGGACTACCCGCATATAACTGGCTGCATATGGCATGACCTGATCCCCTGCTCCGAAAATTCGAAGCATGGGCTCAGTAAAGGAGTATCCTAAAATCATTAAAATTATTGAAACAATGATGAGCAGCAGAAAACTGTTATTGAGGATTCCTTCGGCCTCATCACTTTTCCCTTCCCCCAACCGCAGCGCTAAAAGCGTGGAACCGCCAGCACATACCAACATGGCAATGGCATCAATTATTCGAACCGCAGGATTACAAACTGTGATAGCGGTAATTCCAATTTGTCCAACCAGATTGCCAACAAAAGCTTTGTCCACAATATTGTATAGGGAACTGATGAGCATCATAGCGATCGCCGGAATCGCATATTGCAGAATCAACTTGAAAATACGCTCTGTTCCCAATGTATCTGCACGTTTTGCAGTTTGATCTTGACTCATTTAGGACCTCGTTTCTCAAACCTGCACCAGCTCATACTGGCGGGTTCCTAAACCGATTTTTTCGGCATGAGCAATTAAAGCTTTCCAATCAGCGTCAGGGTGTTTTATTTTAAAATGGTCATGGTGAATGTGAGAACCCGCTGCGGCGGAGCCGGGCAGGGGAGGCTGCGCCATGACGGCGTCAATACAGGCCTGATCCAGTGCCACAGGATCAAAGGAGGCGAACATGCCTACATTAGGTACCAGAGGATAGTCGTTATAAGCATCGCAATCGCATTCTGGCGATACGTCGATTACCAAAGAAATATGGAAATGTGGACGGCCATCCAAAACGGCTTTGGAGTATTCGGCAATCTTACAGTTCATGATGTCCACAGCTTCATCGAAGCCTACATGTACGGCGTCCATGGGACATGCTCCAATACATCGGCCGCAACCAACACATTTATCATGGTCAATATCAGCTTTGCGGCTAGAGATTGTGATCGCGTCATGGGCACAGTTTTTCTGACATTTCCCACAGCCCACACAGAGACTTTGGTCAACTTCAGGCTTGCCCGCTGCATGCATTTCCATCTTACCAGCCCGACTTCCACAGCCCATGCCAATGTTTTTTAGCGCACCGCCAAAGCCGGCCATTTCGTGTCCTTTAAAGTGGTTCAAAGAAATGAAGATATCTGCATCCATGATTGCAGCACCAATTTTCGCTTCTTGAACGTATTCTCCATGGATGGGAACCATACGTTCATCGGTTCCTTTAAGACCGTCGGCAATGATAATTTGACAGCCTGTGGACAGCGGAGAGAAACCGTTTTCCATAGCTGCATCCAGGTGATCTGGCGCATTTTTCCGCCGGCCGACATAAAGCGTATTACAGTCAGTGAGAAATGGGATGCCACCGAGTTCTTTGACTGTATCAGCCACAACTTTTGCCCAATTAGGCCGTAAAAAGCTTAGATTTCCGGGTTCGCCGAAATGTAGCTTAATGGCGGTAAATTGTTTCTTAAAGTTAATAGTATCAATACCAGCGGACAAAATTAGTTTGTGGAGTTTTTGCGGAAGGTTCAGATCTGGTGTAGATCGAAGGTCAGAATAAAAAACCTTTGCAGGGATCATAAAAAGGACTCCTTTCAGCACAAAATATTAAACATAGTTTAACATATCCGAACACCAAAGTAAAACAGGATTTTATAGATATGGGAAAACGATAGATAAAATAACATTTTGATGATTTGAATTACAAAAACATTATGAAAACTTAATATAACCATCATGAAACCTACATACTTTTGTAATATCTGTTCGCTATACTAAAAACGCAAGGAACAATACATCTTTTTCATTTCTCCCTCTTACGTTTTAGAGCAGCGCCTGGCCGGACTGGTTACCCGGCAGGGCGCTTTCTCTATACTTTGACGAATGAAAAAATTGTGGTAAGATATATCTCAACAGAGTATATTTGGAGGAATCTTAATAATGAACAAGTGGTTGAAAAAGGGCTGGGCGCTGAGCAGTAGTCGGTGTTCAGAGCGACTTTTGTGTATGCTCCTGATTTGTGGAATTGCGATTACGCTGGTTCCGGTACTGTGGATTGGAATCTATGATGTACCTTGTGCAGACGACTATTCCTACGGTACATATACCCATCATATATTTCAACAAACCGGGTCTCTGCTAGAGGTTTTAAAAGCAGCAGTCCACACCACTGCGGATGTCTATTATAATTGGCAGGGAACATTTTCTGCTATCTTTCTTATGAGTTTACAGCCGGAGATTTATGGAGAGGGAATGTATCGGTTCGTGCCGTTTATATTGGTCGGGAGTCTTGCTGTGGGAGAGTTTTTCTTTTCCTGGGCACTATTCCGGAAAACCTTTGGCGCAACCAGATCCCAATTTCTAATGGTGGCAGGGGTATGGCTGATGTTATCGGTTCATTTGGTACCTAGTGCTGTGGAGGCGTTTTACTGGTATAATGGGGCAATATTTTATACAGGGTTCCATTCCTGGGCACTGGTCTACTTTGGTATGATGCTGTGGTGTCTCCGGGAAAAGCAGGGATTCCGAAGAAATATCTGTATTGGCCTGATGTGTGTGTTGAGTGTAGTGTTGGGAGGAGGAAACTACGTAACAGCGTTACTCTCTACTATAGTGATGGGGGGTACGGTGGTGTTTTTAGCAGTGGAGAAAAAGGGACGTTGGAAACGATTTATTTTTCCTTTTTTGTTGCTGTGTGTAGCATTTGCGATGAGCATTATAGCGCCGGGGAATCAGATTCGGCAGGCAGAACTGGAATCTATGGATGCGGTTAGCGCGATACAAAAGGCGCTCATCACTGGTGCTGTATCGATTGGAGATAATTTAGACGTCATGCATCTGTTAATTTTTGGAGGGATTGGAATGATCCTGTGGCGCATTGCTGGCAATACCGCGTTCCGTTTCCCGTTGCCGTTGCTGGTTGGGGCGATTAGCTATGGACTATATGCGGCACAGTTCTGTCCGACCCTGTACGCCATGAACAGTATTGGACCGGGGAGAGTGCAAGATATTATCTACAACATGTTTTTATTGCTGTCTATCTTTAATCTGTTTTACGTATTGGGGTGGATCCGCAGCCATTATAACATTGTGCCCTGTGAACAGACAACGTCAAAAATGGGATATCATACTGGGTTGCTGGTGGCATTGGGGATTGCTATTGTTTTATGTGCGGCTAGTGTACCGCGAGAGACGCCAATGACCGGGACACGTGCGCTGCAATCGCTCCGCTCCGGAGCGGCACAGCAGTATTATGCTGAATATCAGGCACGGGTCAAGCTTTTGACCGATGAGACGAAGGATACGGTTGAGCTATCTGCATTTACCCAAAGACCTTATGTGCTGTTTTTTGCAGATGGAACGGAAGATGCCCGGCATTGGCGGAATTGCGCCATTGCCAATTACTATGGTAAAAAGGCGGTTATCGTACGGTAAGCATAGTGGTAGAAGAATTTTCTCCTTGAAAAACGGGGAAAAATATTGTATACTTGTTTCGCTTTGTTTTAGACCTTCGGTCTGTGGCAAGGCCGCACTAGTCGGGGAGTCAGCGGTGCCTTGTAACCTGCAATCCGCTACAGCAGGGATGAATTCCCACCCGAGGAACGAACTGTGTTGTCTGACCCTTATAAGCGGCGATGAGGAATCGGTCCCGCGCAACGAAATCCCATGAACCATGTCAGGCGGGGAACCGAGCAGCATTAAGTGGACCTTTTCGTGTGCCGCGGGTGCGCCGCTTCCGAGCTGGCTGTATGGGTTCCGGGCATAGTCTCGTATTCGATGGTGGGTGTGCGGTCTTGTTATAGACCGAAGGGCTTTTCCACATGAGGAGGTGTGGATGTCTATGTATCAAGCGCTTTATCGGAAATACCGGCCACAGACCTTTGATGACGTGGTGGGACAGACGGCGGTGACACAGACCCTCAAAAACCAGCTTATTACTGGCAGACTGAGTCATGCTTATCTTTTTACCGGATCCCGGGGGACTGGAAAGACCTCGTGCGCTAAAATTTTGGCTAAAGCGGTCAACTGTTTGAACCCTGTAGACGGAAACCCCTGTGGCGTATGCGCTGCTTGTAAAGGAATTGACAGCGGCAGTGTTCTAGATGTGCAGGAAATTGACGCTGCTTCCAATAATGGTGTGGACAATGTCCGTTCCATTCGGGATGATGCAGTCTATCCACCTGTGGAGGTCAAAAAACGGGTGTACATCATTGATGAGGTGCATATGTTGTCTATGTCGGCGTTTAACGCGCTTTTAAAGACCATAGAAGAACCGCCAGAGCATTTGATGTTTATTTTGGCCACAACAGAACTTAATAAAGTGCCGGCTACTATTCTGTCCCGGTGTCAGCGATTTGCATTTCGGCGACCTACTGCCCAGGATATTACAGGCAGAATCAATTATGTGGCCTATCAGGAGGGCATTGACATCACGCCGGAAGCTGCGGAACTGCTGGGTAGATTGGCTGATGGCGCCTTTCGTGATGGGCTGAGCCTGTTGGATCAATGTGCGAGCGCTGCGGTGGGAACGCTTACAGTAGAAAGCGTTTATAGCACCTTGGGGTTGGCTGGACAGCAACAGACAGTAGAACTGATGAATGCGATTGCCAGTCAGGATACCACCCGGGCACTACAGCTATTTTCCGAGATATATAGTGCTGGCAAAGATGCAGCGGCCCTGTTGGGGGAGCTTTCCACGTTGGCGAGGGATCTTTTGATTGTAAAAACTGCGCCGCAAAGTGGCATCGGCATGATTTCCAGTATCTGTACCGGACAAGAAATTATGGCGTTGGCGCCTAAGTTTACGTCGGAAGAGCTGATCCGCATGGTGGATTTGTTACAGGAGACCACCGGCGGATTTAAAACAAGCGTCAATCAGAGAGTAGATGGGGAGCTCTGTCTGATTCATCTATGTCAGCCGAGGCTCAGCATGGATATCAAGGACTTAGCGGCACGGATTAGCCGGGTGGAGGGGGAGATTTCAGACAAGCTTGTGTTATTAGAACAGAGAATGCAAGCTGGAACCTTTGGATCAACCAAGATGGAGGACACAGAGGAATCTCCGCAACCTGTTGAAAATATAGACACACCTCAAGTTCCGGAAGAAAATGTATCGCCAATGCAGGAGCCAGAGCAGCCTATAGATCAGGATTGGATTAGAATTCGGGATCGTGTGGCACCGGAATTAGATCCTATGGTGCGGCCGTTTCTTAGTCAGCTGTGCGGGAGAATTCGTGGCGATGAACTGATCTTAACGCCGCTCAATGCCTATATTCGTGGTATGGTGAATCGGCCGGAACTTTTGGAACAGATTCGCAACAAAGCGTCTGTCGAATTAAAGCGACCAATGCGGCTCCGTTTGGGAGAACCGGATAGTTTGGGCGGTGGACAAGATCGGTTGCAGCAATTGGCAAAGCAGTTTGGGAAACTTGATAATGTTACAATCAAATCATAAATTATATTCGGCAATGGCCGGGAAAGCGAGGATATAGCAATGGCAAAGGGTTACCGCGGTGGCAGTCCCCTGGGTGGCAATATGGGAAATATGATGAAGCAGGCCCAGCGGATGCAGCAGCAAATGCTTCAAATGCAGCAGGAGCTGGAGGAAAAAGAATACGAGGCGACTGCAGGCGGCGGCGTGGTGAAAGCAGTAATTTCCGGAAAGAAACAACTGAAATCTGTGGAAATTGATCCGGAGGCTGTGGATCCGGAAGATGTGGAAATGCTTCAGGATCTGGTTGTGGCCGCAGTAAACGAAGCGCTGAGAAAGGCTGAGGAGGACATGGCGGCATCTATGAACAAGTTTACTGGCGGTATCAATTTGGGCGGATTAGGCGGGTTGCTGTAACGTATGCGTAGCTATCCTGTGAGTTTGGAACGGCTTGGAGAACAGTTTGCCAAGCTGCCGGGTATTGGGACCAAGACAGCCCGCCGCTTGGCATTCTTTGTGCTGGGCATGAGTGATGAGGATGCCAATGCTTTTGCACAGGCTATCCTGGAGGCGCGTAAAACGGTGCATACCTGTCCGATTTGTCAGAACCTTACAGATCAAGAGGTTTGTCCTATTTGTGCAGATGATACCCGCGATGAAGGAATAATTTGTGTAGTGGCGGATCCGAAGGATGTGATCGCCATGGAAAAAGCCAGAGAATACAGAGGCCGTTATCATGTGCTCCATGGGGTTATTTCGCCACTGGGCAATGTGGGGCCGGAGGATCTCAAAATTCGAGAGCTTTTACAGCGTGTAGCGGATGAGGATATACGGGAGGTTATTATGGCCACCAATCCTGACACGGAAGGAGAGGCCACCGCTATGTATGTGAGCCGTCTATTGAAACCATTTGGGATTCAGGTGACACGGTTGGCGTATGGCATTCCCGTGGGAGGACAACTGGAATACGCCGATGAAGTGACGCTTTCCCGAGCTTTAGAGGGCAGAATACCCATGGAGTAACGGAGCAATAACAGCCAGTCAGAGTGTTGCGCTTTGACTGGCTGTTTGCTATTATAAAAATGGTACTTCATATCAAATCGTTTTTATAGAGGTGTAGGTATATGAAAAAAGTCAAAATTACAGTACTTAAAACGACTTTGGATCAAGAGCTTGCGAAAGAATATGGTGTAGAAGGGCTTGGGCCATGTCCTATGATGCAGGAAGGACAGGTATTTTATGCCGATTATGCAAAACCCCAAGGGCTGTGCGATGAAGCATGGAAGGCGATTTACCAGTATGTCTTTGCGCTTGCGCATGGAGCAGGAGATGAGCTTTTTTATTATGGTGATTGGATTAAAATCCCGGGTGTGGCTATTTGCAGCTGTAATGATGGACTCCGGCCGGTGATTTTTAAATTGGAAACGACAGAAGCAGAATCGGAGATTGATTATACACCGGTTACGCATGACAGCGTATGAAATAAGGCTCCCTCATCCAAATGGATGAGGGAGCCTTATTTCAGTGAATTCCTTTGACCTCGTAGCCGGCGTCTTGAACGGCGGCAGTGAGAGCGTCGTTGTTGGCATTGCCGGTAACTACGGCATGTTTTTCTTCTAGGGAAACCTCTACGGAATCCACACCAGGGATAGAAGAAAGTGCCTTTGTTACATGTGCAACGCAGTGCTGGCACGTCATACCTTCAATATCAATCACTGTTTTCATATCAGATTCTCCTTTCTCCGGCGGAGCCGGAATTGTAATTTGAACAGTGGGGGGCGGCGTCTGGGGCTGGGGTTGTGCAATTTTTGGTGTCCAGAACCTTAGCCGAAGTGCATTAGTGACAACGCAGACAGAACTGAGGCTCATAGCAGCAGCACCAATCATGGGACTGAGTTTTAAGCCAAAGGCTGGATACAGGACACCCGCCGCTACGGGAATGCCCAGTATGTTATAGAAAAATGCCCAGAACAGGTTCATACGAATGTTTCGCATAACGGCTCGGCTAAGCTCTACCGCGGCAGCAGCGTCCATAAGACTTGAACGCATGAGCACAATGTCGCTGGATTCCATGGCAATATCCGTGCCAGCACCAATGGCAATACCAACATCTGCTCGGGTGAGAGCCGGAGAGTCATTGATACCGTCTCCAATCATGGCGACTTTGTGGCCCTTTTCCTGCAGCTCCCGAATAATACGTTCTTTATCCTGGGGAAGTACTTGCGCCTCAATATCGGAAATTCCCACAGATTCCGCCAATGCTTGTGCAGTAGTTCGGTTATCACCTGTTACCATGACTGGGGTGATACCTAATTTTTTGAAAGCCTCCACAGCAGCTTTGGAATCGGTTTTTGCGACATCCATGGCAGCTGCAGCGCCTAAGAATATGCCGTTTTTAGCAAAATACAGTACCGTTTTTCCTTGTTTCGATAAATGGGAAAAAGCGGATAAGTCTAGAGTAATATTATTTTCCTGTAGAAACTCCAAATTACCGCCCAAGCAAACGACCCCGTCAATTTCGGCCCGAACGCCTCTTCCGGGCACGGAAGTAAAGTCTTTTGCAGGTTTCAGAGGTAGTTTCCAGTCCTTTGCAAGGGCACAGACGGCCTCGGCAAGAGGATGCTCGGAAGGTTGTTCTAGCGCATAAGCAATGGTGAGGAGTTCTGTTTCGCTGACATCTTGGGGAAGAAGATCGGTCAGAACAGGTTTTCCGGTTGTCAGCGTTCCGGTTTTATCTAAAATCACTGTGTCCACATTGTGAAGTGTCTCCAACGCTTCGGCGGATTTTACCAAGATCCCCATTTTGGCGCCGCGCCCGGTGCCGACCATAATGGCGACCGGGGTTGCCAGGCCCAGGGCACAGGGACAAGAGATGACAAGTACGGCGATAGCTGTAGACAGGCAGAATTCAAAATTTTGCCCCGCAATGGCCCAAACAATGGCGGCAAGCACAGCAATGGACATGACAACTGGTACGAATATGCCGGCAATCTTATCTGCCAGACGTGCAATAGGTGCTTTGCTGCCGCCAGCCTCTTCTACAAGATGAATAATCTGACTGAGTGTTGTATCTTCTCCCACCCGATCAGCTTGGAATTTTAAGAAACCTGCGCCGTTGACCGTGGCGGCAGCTACTCGGCTGCCAGGGCCTACCGCTACAGGAATGCTTTCGCCGGTCAGGGCAGATTGGTCAATTGCACTGGAGCCTTCGAGAACAATGCCGTCTACGGGAATTCGATCTCCGGGCCGCAGGATTACAACGTCTCCGACGACTACGTCTTTTGCAGGGATTTCAATTTCCTGTCCGTCTCGAAGAACTGTGGCTGTTTCTGGAGATAGCGCCATGAGCTGCCGAATTGCTTCCCCGGTTTTTCCCTTAGAACGTGCTTCCAAGTATTTGCCCAAAGTAATGAGGGTAAGAATCATGGCGGCAGACTCAAAATATAGATCATGGGCATATTGTTGGACAAGTTCCATGTTGTCGTGTCCAAGACCCCAGGACATCCGATAGATGGCAAATACTCCATATAGGAATGCCGCGCCAGAACCTACAGCAATTAAAGAGTCCATATTAGGGCTCCGATGCCATAGCGTTTGGAATCCTTTTTGAAAAAACGCGTGTCCGATGAGCATGACGATCATCGTCATAAACATCTGTGTCAGTGCTAGATTTAATGCGTTTTCCGTTCCGGAAAAGAATGGAAGTTCCGGCAGCCCTACCATGTGCCCCATGGTCAAATACATCAATGGAATTAAAACGACCAGAGACCAGATAAGCCGTTTTTTAAGACCCTTCTCATCTGTAACAATCGGATCGTGGGATGTAGTGGTATTGTCAGAAGCAGTTTGGCCCTGTAGGGAAGCACCATAACCAGCCTTTTCTACTGCGTCAATAACGGTTTCTGATGAGACGTTACCCTCTACCTGCATATTGCCGGTGAGCAAATTTACCGATACGTTTTCAACGCCGTCCACTGCGGACACGGCCTTTTCGACACGGGCTGAACAAGCGGCGCAGGTCATGCCGGTAACAGTATATCGTTCCATCTCAAATCACCTCATTTATCAAGAATTTTGGAAAGAATTCCAATGACCTCATCAATTTTTTCACTGCCATGACCTTGTTCTGCAGCTTCCAGCACGCAGTGATTCATGTGTTGTTTGAGAATCAAAAGGTTTGCGCGCTTTAGCATGGCAGAAGCAGCAAAAATCTGATTAGAAATATCAATACAGTATCGTTCCTCTTCGATCATATGAATAATGCCGTCAATT
>CABRZL010000051.1 GCA_902475435.1 uncultured Eubacteriales bacterium
AAACGGAGTCAGAGTCCGGTGTGTTACCGTTACACTAATCCCCTATCTTCATGCATTTTGCTACAAAATGCATGATCTATTATACGCAAAAAAACCTATTTGTCAAGCCCTTTTTTCTGGAAATTGATATTTTTTGAAAGCAGAGCTGCAACACAATTACGGCGTTTTTAAAGCCTTGAGAAAAAAGACGATGAGAGCTTAGGGTTCATAGTCAAATTCAAAATCGTAGATACTGACTGTGTCGCCCTTTTGAATGCCCATTTCTTCCAGGCGCTCAAACAGGCCGCTTTTACGGAGCTGACGGTCAAAATACATCCTGGATTCATAGTCGTCGAAGTTGATATCCGCGATCAGCCGCTCCATCCAAGGGGCGGAGATCAGCCAAACGTCATCCTGCTTTTCAATCATCAATTCATTTGCATCGCCGGCCTCGGCTGGAGGCTTTACGTATTCCGGCTCATATACAGTGATGGGGGGCAGCTCTTGGAGTTTGTCATAGATTGCGCGAGTGAGCTCTTTTGTGCCGCGGTGGATCGCCGCAGACATTTCATAGAGTGGAAGACCCAGGGAATCCGTATAGTCCCGAAGACGAGTGAGGTTGTCCTGATCCTCCAAAATATCGATTTTATTGGCGGCCACGATCATAGGGCGGCTGGCCAAGTCAGGAGAATACTGCCGAAGCTCGTTGTTAATGGTAATAAAATCTTCTACAGGATCCCGGCTTTCACTGCCGGAAACGTCCACCACATGGACGACCAGCCTGCAGCGGTCAATATGTCGCAGGAAGTCGTGACCAAGGCCCACGCCCTCGGAGGCTCCTTCAATGATACCGGGAATATCAGCCATCACAAAGCTTTCTCCCTCGCCCAGATACACTACGCCGAGATTGGGAAACAGCGTAGTAAAATGATAGTTTGCAATTTTGGGATGTGCGCCGGAAACCACGGAAAGGAGGGTGGACTTTCCCACATTCGGGAAGCCCACAAGCCCGACATCAGCCAGAAGTTTCAGTTCCAGGATCACGTCATGGCTTTCTCCGGGAAGCCCGGACTTTGCAAAACGAGGGGCTTGCCGCGTGGGAGTAGCAAAGTGCTGATTGCCCCAGCCGCCGCGGCCGCCCTTGGCGAGTATATAGTCGTTTTGATCGGACATATCCTGTATGATTTCACCGGATTCCGCATCGCGAACGACCGTTCCCAAAGGGACGTTTATAATGAGGTCTTGACCATTGCGGCCCTTCATATTGCTGCCGGCCCCGTTGCCGCCGGCTTCTGCCGTATATTTCCGTTTATATCGGAAGTCCATCAGGGTGGTCATGCCGGTATCCACCCGCAGAATCACACTGCCTCCGTGGCCACCGTCACCGCCGTCTGGCCCACCTGCAGCGATATATTTTTCCCGGCGGAAGGACATGCAGCCGTTGCCGCCGTGGCCCGCCTGGACAAAGATCTGGACCTTATCTACAAATTGTGCCATGAAAACACTCCTTAAAATGATAAACTATGAGGGGCAAGAGGGAAAAGTTCAGAGAGTGCAAGGAAAGGGAGATAAGGAATGAAAAAGAGGGTGCTAACAGCACCCTCATCATGTTAAATCCTTACTGCTCTGCGACTTCATAAACAGAAACCTGCTTCCGCTTTCTGTTTATGTGCTCGAACCGCACGACGCCGTTGACACGAGCGTAAATGGTGTCGTCGCTGCCGATACCAACGCCCTTGCCAGGGTGAATACGTGTGCCTCTCTGACGCACCAAGATGTTTCCAGCCTCAACGTGCTGGCCGTCGGCGCGCTTAACGCCCAGACGCTTGGACTCGGAATCACGGCCGTTCTTGGTGGATCCGCCGCCCTTATGGTGCGCAAAAAACTGAATGCCAATCTTAAGCATGAATTACACCTCCAAAACCGTTAAATGGTCGGGATTTTCATTGGAAAGCTCACGCAGATACATGAGAAGTCCCTGCAATACTGCGTCAATGTTTTGACGATTCTGGCAGGAGCTGGGGAGCGTGAGCGTGATTTCAGCGGTTTTTTCGTCGATAGAGACATCAGCACCTGCGTGCATCACATCATTGATGGTGCATTCCGCCAGACGAATGGCGGAGGTAACGGCGGCGCATACGATGTCATAGCCTGCTTCTGCATAGCCGCTATGTCCTTGGCAGGAAAATCCCGTGAGCCTGCCTTGGTTACGATCAAACCGGACGGTTGTCATTAGACGGAAATCTTTTCGATCTGGACCGCGGTGTAGGGCTGGCGATGACCCTTGCGGGAAGCGGAACCCTTCTTGGGACGATATCGGAAGACCGTGATCTTTTTTCCTTTGCCATTACGAACGACCTTGGCCTCAACCTTGGCGTTCTCAATGTAAGGAGCACCAAACTTGCTGTTTTCACCGTCGACAATGGCCAAAACCTGATCGAATACGACAGTTTCGCCAGCCTCGACATTCAGCTTTTCCATGTAGACAAGCTGACCTTCAGAGACGGTATACTGCTTGCCACAAGTTTTAATAATTGCCTGCATGTGCGTTGCACCTGCCTTTACATAAGACTCGCTCGGAAGGCGGCGCCTAAAAAAGGGCGCAACTTTAGAAGCCTCTTTGATGCGGCTCGTTGATTATACCATTTTTGCGTACGGCATGTCAAGGGGAAAATCGAGTTTTTTCAGAAAGCGTCGTCAGGATTCTCCTCATCCCAGGGATCAGAATCTTCTAAGCCGTCCCCCATCACTTCGCCAACCCGCATTCTGCGGGACATTTTCATGGATTCCACAGCTTGGTGGATGATTTCTTTTGTCTCCCGGGGGGCTTTGATGTTTTTAATTTCCAGTACCGGCATGGTTTTATCTGAGGACTGGATTGTAATGGTACCCACGCCGAAGATTCTCTGTCCCAGTGAGATTTTTAGGGAAATATCCCGCACCCGGTACAACAGAATTTCCTCACAGCGTGTGTTCAGCAGTCCGGTCTCCAGGAACAGCCGATCCTCGCTGAGGGCATAGCGGGTGAAAGATAGCGGTAATCCCAGGTGACGAAGTCGGTCTTGCCAAAGATATTCGAGATTTGCCATCATGTTCTTCCTCCTTTTATAGTCAGATGGGGCGTGCCGTGATCCTCCATAGGGCGGAGCAGCATGACAACCAGATAGACAAGAAGCAGTCCATAGATGGCTGCCAGCAGTTCATTGGAGAGAATCCGCATACCGCCGAACAGATAAGAGCAGTAAGCCAAAAATCCGCCGCCGAGCAGAATGATCGTCACGGGAAGCCGACGGGGATATTGTGCGGCATATACAATAGAAAGCATTTCCGCCAAATAAAAGTATCGCTCGTGCATTTTGGGAAGCAGCCAGGGAATTGCCAGAGAAAAGACCAGGCTCAGGGAAATGAGATCTCCGGTGCTGAGCTGCCGGTAGCGTTTCAAAAATGCATAAAGCAGTAGCAGTGTAATGATACCTGCGAATAGAATCGGAGCCGGATCCAAATTGGAGAAAAAGTCGTTGGGAATGAGCGACCAGAACGTGGGAGCGTTCAGGCTCAGATAGGGATAGGCGCCCGTTTGATCCACATAGATGCCGAATGTGTCTGAAAAGCTCCGGCCTGCCAGCAGTGCGGGAAGCATAATTATCAAAAAAGCACTGGGAAAAAACAGCAAATGCTTGGGCTTTATGTTGCCTTTAACCAGGAAAAACACAATGACAGGCAGAATGAAGATGGCTTGCAGTTTAAAAGCAAAGGACACGGCAAACAGAATCATGGAGAGAACCGGTCGGCTCTTCAAACCGAAATACAGGCCCCAAAGGGCAAAAGCGACATATATGCCGTCGCATTGGGCCCAGTATGCGCTGTTGAGAAATACGGTGGGGGCCAACAGTCCGCCAAAGAAAGCAGCCAGCAGAAACCCGGCTCGACGGGTGACAAGGCCCGCCAGTTTGATGATGGCCATGGCCAAAAACAGATCGGCTAATACCGAGAGCAGTTTGATGCAATAAAGATCGTAGACGGGAATGCGAGAGATCAGCAGCAACAGATAAAGATAAGGCATATTATAGTCGCCAATAGGGGTTGCCAGTGCCTCTTGTATGGTCATGGAACGCATGGTTTCAGTCCATTGGGATAAAAAACTGACATAGTCGGGTGAAATATAGTCAAACAGACACAATCTGAGACAAAGGCAGAGATAAAGTCCGATCAAGGCGCACGCCGTATGCTCCAGCAATGGGAACGCGGGAAAGCGAATCAAAAGCATTGCGCCACACAGCCAAAATAAAATTACCATGACGCTGCAAAACAGGGCGCCGGAATTTGTCAGTGAAGATGCCGATAGCATGGTGGCAATTACAACTGCGGCCAGGGCGCACAGCAGCAAAATCACATTACAAAGCCGGTCGGATTTTTGAGACAAGGGCATTCACCTCCGGGAGTTGCCGATATTATATCAGATTTCCAGGAAAATGGGAAGGGCGGGAGGAGACAATTTGGTGGAAATCTTGTGTGTTTGGCAACTGATGCATACCAACGGACATATAGCTTATTCACGCAATTACATCCACCACAGTCAATGTCTGATCTTGCACTTGGAACCGGATGTCATACGTGCCGAAGCGCATTCCGTAGATCCGTTCCGGATCTCGCTGATAGGAGGGCCGAGGATCGTGGGATAATACCCCCAGCAGCGCATCCCGTTGGTCGGGGCGAATCTGTTCTAGTAGGTTTGGCGGAAAGGATACCGTTAGCAGAAAGTCTTCGGCAGATTCTGTGAAGCCGCCCCGGGCGTCTGGATGGCAGTCGGCATAGGGGGCGTAGGGCTTGATGTCGAAAATGGGCGTGCCGTCCATAAGGTCGGCTCCGGCCACCTCTAATATGACGCCGTATTCTTTGGTATCCCGGACATCCAGAAGCTCCACGCAGCTCAGGCCAATGGGATTGGGGCGAAAGGGGGATCGGGTGGCAAAGACCCCCATTCGGGTGTTTCCGCCTAAACGGGGCGGGCGTACGGTGGGGGACCAGTCGGAACGAATTGTCTCAGAAAAGCACCAGATGAGCCAGAGATGGGAATACCCCTCGATGCCCCGAAGTGCGTCCGGGTTCCGGAATTCCGGTTCAAAGATCACCGTGGCGCGAAGTTCCCGTACCAATCCAGCTTGGCGCGGGATGCCAAATTTTGTAGGGAAGTCGCTATGGATGCGGGCGACAATTTTCATGGGTGGGACAGTTTGCATGACTGGTTCCTCATTTCATTGGAATAATATGTAATGGGAAAGGCTTCCGAGGTGGTTTCTTTTCCTGAGAGGAAACCTCCATACGGGCCGACGTTGCATGATGAGTATAGCGCATGTTGCGGCTTATATCAAGAATACGGTCAAAACGATTGTAGAAGAAATTTTATATTGCATTTTTTAGAAATATCATTATAATAATGATGAAACAAAATGTTGGAGTATTTATAGTAGAATGGGGGAATCAAAGTGAGCTATATTCTCAGTTGCTGCTCGACTGCTGATCTGACAGAGGAGCATTTTCAAAAACGCGATATCCGATATATCTGCTTTCATTATGAGCTCAATGGAGTACAGTACCCGGATGACTTGGGCAAGACAATGCCTTTTGATAAATTTTATGCCGCCATGGCAGCAGGTGCAGAGACCAAGACCTCCCAAGTAAATGTCGATGAATTTGTGGCTTATTTCACGCCGATGCTGGAGGCTGGACAGGATATCCTCCACGTCTGCCTATCCTCCGGAATTTCCGGCGTTTATAACTCTGCCAATGCGGCGAAAGAAGAGCTTCAGGCAAAATTTCCGGAGCGAAAGATTCTGATCCTGGATTCCCTGGGGGCCTCTTCTGGTTATGGCCTTTTGATGGATAAACTGGCGGATCTGCGGGACGATGGCATGGATGTTGAGGAACTTTATCATTGGGCGGAGGTCCATCGGCTCCAGCTTCACCATTGGTTTTTCTCTACGGACTTGACGTTTTATGTCAAGGGCGGGCGCATTTCCAAAGCCAGCGGATGGTTTGGAACAGTGCTGAAGATCTGCCCGCTGTTAAATATGGACAATTTGGGCAGACTGATTCCCAGATATAAAATCCGTACCAAGGCCAAAGTGATCGAAGCGATTGTGCAAAAAATGGAAGAACACGCTCAGAATGGTAAAAACTATAATGGAAAATGCTATATTTCTAATTCCGGTTGTTATGAGGATGCCAGGGCTGTGGCGGACCGAGTTGAAGCGCGGTTCCCGCAGCTCAATGGCAAAGTGGAAATATACAGCGTGGGGACTACCATCGGGAGCCATACCGGGCCGGGGACAGTGGCTCTGTTCTTCTGGGGGGATGAGCGTACTGCCTGACAGCAGACGCCGTTATCATACGAAACAGGCGGGGAGATGGCTCCCCGCCTGTTTTCCAATACTGATTCAGTGTCTATACCAATTTCAGTAAAACAACCAAGAGGATGGAAACGCTTAGTACCGTTCCGACCCCGATCATTTGTCCTTTTGCATGGCTGGCGCCCTTTTCGTTTGTTTGTCCGGCCGCCGTATCTGCAATGGCTTTCAAACGCAGTTGCTGCTCTATTTGGTTTCCGTGAAAGATGGACCAGTGCCCAGCATGAAGTTTCATAGCGCATACCCCTCCAGACTTAAGACAGGAAGTTGTTGCAAAATTTCTGGTAAGACAACGGGAAATGTGTTAAAATTGCAGTGGTTCATGGGGACCGCTGTTGCCATGTATCTTTTCTTTGACCAATCTTAGAATACCATTGTATTTCAATAATGTAAATATATACATATGGTCCGGGAAAGTAATTTTAGATATTTATACATTATACCAATTCGATTCATATGGGGGAATGGATTGTGGACTCCATTAAGATTTTGTATGAAGATTCACAGATTACAGTCTGTGTGAAACCTGCGGGAATTTTAAGTCAAACAGGGAAAACAGGAGAGGCGTCTATGGTAACGCAGCTGGAAACGCAGCTTGGCACTTCAATTTATCCAGTGCACCGATTGGATCGGGAAGCGGCGGGTGTTATGGTCTATGCGAAAACAGAACGGGGCGCAGCAGACCTGAGCCGGCAGATTCAATCAGGAAAACTGGAAAAGGAATACTTGGCGGTGGTTCAGGGGCGGCCAAGGCCAGATCAGGGAATGCTGACGGATTTTCTTTATCACGACCAGAGAAAGAATAAGACCTATGTGGTGAAGCGTCCGCGCAAAGGCGTGAAGGAAGCGCGGTTATTGTACCGGGTGCTGATGGAACGGGAGCATGAGACGCTGGTGCAGATCCGGCTGCTTACCGGCAGGACGCACCAGATTCGGGTACAGTTTGCCTGCCGCAGATGGCCGCTGGCTGGAGATGGTCGTTACGGCGGCGGCAGCGGTACGATGCAGCTTTGGTCCATGCGTCTTAGTTTTTTGACACTGCAGATGGAACGCCGGAGCTTTGTGGAGTTGCCGGATGCTATGGGATCATTTTCAGAAATAGAGATGCCAGAGGCTTTGAATCCGTCGAATTTTCTTGAAATGTGAAAAATCTCTTGACAAATAAAATAAGCTGAAGTAAAATATTTGAGCAGCTAAAAATGCGCGAGTGGTGGAATTGGCAGACTCGCTAGATTCAGGTTCTAGTGTGCATTACGCACGTGCGGGTTCAAGTCCCGCCTCGCGCACCATTGAAAATCCCGGTATTCGTTTGGAATACCGGGATTTTCTTGTTTATATCCGTGTTTTCTGCGCTGAAAAGTTCTGGATTTTCATGAGTTAAAATTTTGTTTCCCTTTGGTTTTCCCTTATGAGTTAGACACAGCGCTGATAACTCCAGGCGGCATGGGCGTACTACTTGGAAAAACTTTGTACAAAAACTATTATAATTTGGCTTTGTAATGATATACATTCCCCGCACTGTGTTATTTCCACCGATCAAATTTGATTGGCGGGTCGCCACGCTGCCAGCGTGGCATCATGAACATTGCCCTGTGTTATACAGTCTCCAATATAATGTATCCGATTTGCACATCCATCGAAAGAGATGGCCTCCTGGTGTAGTGGCCGAGATCCTGCGCAGACCACTACATAATCGGCCTCTATATACCGTATGTCCCCGGACTTATCCATGTAGCATAGCGTTCCATTTTCAAAAGCCAGATACTGCTTCACAAATGTAGTGTAGGAGAAATTTGGATTGGCCTTAAAATAATCCATAATCGTGATGACATAATGGGAATGGGGCGTCTCCGGGCATAACATTCCCTGACGGGTCAGCACATGTGCCTTATGGCCCTGTTCTGCCAGGAAAATCCCCATCTCTGTTCCAGTTTCGCTGCCGCCGATGATGGCAACCTTCTCTAGCATATCTGAATATTTCTCATAGGCCTCTACAGCATTACATGAGTTTTCCGTTGTGAGTCCGGGAATTGGAAGTGTGCGGAATTTAGATCCCAAGGCGATTACGGCCTCGTCGAACTGTTCTGCTTTTAGCATTTCTGCGGTGGCGGCAGTGTTCATCCGAATTTCTACATTCAAACGTTTTTTAGTTGGTTCCCAAGCCAGGTGATCCAGCCCGCCATGGGCCATTTAAAGGATACGATATCTGCATGGCGAAGCTGACCGCCCAGCTTGCTGTTTTTTTCATACAGTACCACATCATGGCCTCGGTCCGCCAGGAGCATGGCCGCATACATACCACCAGGCCCGCCGCCAACCACGGCCACCCGTTTCTTTCTGGTAACAGGCTGAATCAGCATTGCCTTGGTCGCTTCGTCAAAGACTTCGGAAGGATTGACAGGGTACCGGCCACAGCGGTTGCATTTTACGCATGGAACAACATCCTCACTCCGCCCCTCATAGAGTTTTTTCAGAAACTCCGGGTCCGCGTGCCAGAACCGATGGATTGCGATCAAATCGGCATCTCCGTCAGCGATGACCTGCTCCATAAGATCCGGATCACAGAAGCCTGTAGATACCTGGATCAGCGTATTGCAGCCGCGGCGAACCAGTTCATGCTTCAGCCGTCTGGTGACCTCGAGATTAGGCGATGGCATTTCCTTTGTTACAGTATAGCCAATGGGATGTTGTGTGTCCTTGTAGTCTGTGCGGATATGAACGATATCTACATTCCAGCCCAACTGTTCGATCAGCCATATGGTATCCTCAAAGCTGTGTCCCAGGCCTTCAGCCGTAAGAATAATCTCCAGCGGGAAATCCGGCCCCAAAGCTTTACGGAGCCGTTCAAACATGGTCAGGATGATCCTGACGCGCTTTTCTCGGCTGCCACCCCAAGCGTTGGTGCGATGGTTGCACTTAGTGGACCAGAACTCATCGGCAATATTGTTATGATACGCGCAGTGTATACTGAGCATATCGAACCCAAACAGCTTCAGGTTGACTGCATTTTCCACTGTGGAATCGATATAGTCCCAAATCGACTCCTCAGAAATCCAGCCGATATCATGTCCCATGACGCCTTCCCGCTCTGCATAGAGCTGTTTTTCCGGATCGTTGGGGTCATAGCGCATATCATCGTTTCCCTCGGATTCCGGTCCGGCATTGGCTGCGCGGTTGTCCCCGCCGGTGCCGGTACCGGGACGCCGCGGCATATTCCCCATGGGTATTGTCACAGCATAAGCGCCCAAGTTATGTATTTTTTTCAGGCAGGACTGGATTGCGTCAAATTTTTTCCGATCTTTGTCTGACATTTTCGGTCCGCCAGGACCGTCTACACCGTTGGGGGTCGCTACGGAAGCAAGAATGCTGGTTTTTAGCATAATGTGGGAGATATAGATGACAGACGCGCCGTTTAATGCCCGATTGGGAAGATCCTCGCTGTAGTGTGCTCCGGCAGAGGAGGTCAGCCGTGTGCGCAGCAGTAGATTTCCAATCTGAATCGGCGACAATATATGTTGATATGGATGCACAATGGTTCCTTCTTTCTTCATGGGATTAGATGCTGTTGTACCGCTCTACTGAAATCTTTTCCAGTTCCAGTGCACGGTCGGCACCCAGTTCGTTACAGGTGTTTACATACTCTTCCCAGGAAGCGTCATCCAGTGTTTCCGGTAGATTAGCCCAATTCCGCTCCAAACCGCACTCTTCCAGCCAGTCAAGCCGCACAACCGGGTCGTTGGTCAGGGAGTTGGACCGTTCGCTGCGGATCTGATAGATGGAACCGAAATGGCCGGTATCTGTCATCACGGATTTCCTCAGATCATCGTTGATAAAATAGGACGTGTAGAAGGGCATGTAATCATAGATGTAGTCATCCAGTTCCAGAATCACTTCATCTTCGATGGCTGCGTCGTCGCCGCCAGAGTACAGATCAAATACCCCGTCGATCAGATCACAATAGTCGCCGCCCGCCACCATGAGGTTGAACTGATCGCTCTTTGCCTCGGTGGAGCACTGATACCAGTCTATTTTTACATTCAGGTTTTCTTCGACCCACTGATAGCTTGCCATTTCAGAATAACTGGACACCAGATTTGCCAGATCGTGTTCAATGGGCATCCAGTAGCTGATCTCCAGTGTCTCAGAAAACAGTGGCAAGTTATAGCCAGACTCAGTGTAGGAAACAATCTCATTGGCTTTTGCGGATAGATCGGGCACCCCGCCCTGTACTGCCGGCTCACTGCCATCCTCGAGTACGGAGACTTCTGACGATCCTAGGGGAACTTCAGTGAAGTCTGAAGTTTCCGACGTGTTGTTTGTTGCAGTGGTATCCGGCATGTTGCTTGTTGCAGTAGTAGACTGTGCGGTTTCGGTTTCCGAATTCACCGAGTCCGTTGTCTGTGTAGCATTGCCGCAGGCGGTACTGCTGCCGAGCAGCAGTACCAAACCCAGACATATAGATGTGAATCGATATCTTTTCATGTTTCCTCCATTCCTGCCGATGATGTTACGGCAAACAAAAATCTTGGTGAATGTTGTTCAGCAAGATTAGTATATTATGAAGTCGAAACACAGACAATGTTGTTTCTTAACAAGATATCCCGTTTTCAAATATCATCAGCCGCCTGATTCAACATTCGAGATAATTGTTCCGCGATTTTTGCGAAACTGGCCTGGGCTGATGCCGTCTGCGTTTTGTAGCGCTCGATAAAGGCGCTTGACGTTGCCAAAACCAACATGATTTGCAATCTGCTCATTGCTCATGGCGGTGTCCAGCAGAAGCTGTTTTGCTCGGTCCAACCGTATCTGTGTGAGATAGTTAGATGGGGATACCCCTACCAGCTTTTTAAAATCCCGGGCAAGCTGTTGCGGACTCATGTGAAAATGTGCCGCTGCCGATGCGACCGTCAGCCCCACATCCATATAGTGGTCGCTGAAATAGCCCAACATTTTATTGATCAGCAGAGATACAGAGCTGTCAGATGGGCTGAATTCCTGTTCCAGCAGTTGGATAAATTGCAGCGTCTGTCCGGATTGATAGTCGATATTTGCTGCACTCAGAAACTCCCCCAGAAAATGTGGCGTGACATCCGACATACTATGATCTTTTCCAGCCCGAAATGCAAGAAAGTAGGTTGCGTTTTCCAACAGGCGGAACAGCCGCAATTTCGTCAGTGAAACATCGCTATTGCCGGAGTCGCCAACGGTAGAGAACAGCTCCATTGCACAGGATGCCGCTCCGTCAAAGTCCAAATTGACTAATTTCAGAAACAGTCTGCGTTCCGCGTCCTTTCCTGCAGCGGATAGGGGCTCCTCTCCGCCGCCGGCGCTCTCTTGTGGAAGGAGTATCCTGGAAGATTCCTTCCGAAACATACGCAGGTCAAATTCCGTTTTTGCGATACGGTAAGCACGGGAAATCAAGTTTGCTCCGTCTACCGGAGGGCTGACCACATAGTAAAGAGGACCAGCGTACTGGAGCGCTATCTGTTCCAAAAATTTTTCAGAGTTTGCCGATAGCCTTCCATGAACGCCTGTCGCTGTCCGGAAAACAGGATTACGTACTCCATACCATACTGAACTGGAATGGAGGACAGGGAAAGCTGTTCCAATATGCTCTCCAGCAGAGGCTCATACCGGCCCGGCTCAGTCGGAACCGATTCCGCCGCTGCCTCCACTGATGGTTGCATACGGAGCAGCAGAATGCAAAACCACTCGTCCGTGTCTACTGGAACCGTGGGGGTATCGTTTGCTATGAGCTGGAGCAAACGCAGTTTTCGATGCTGTAGTTCAGACTCAGGTATTTGCCACATCGCCTGGCACCTCCATCCATAAATCATAGGCCGATCATCCCATCAAATGGTTTGTGCAGAATTCAAAACGGTGATTTCATGCACAATATATCACTTAATCAGATTTTCACGGCAAGGTTGCTTGAAATGCATTGCACGCACTGTTTTAATCATGCATGGTTTTGAAAAAAATTCGCTATTTTATGCCAAAATGCATATTCCATCTCTTTGATCGCGATGTATGAAAGAATCATGCATCGCGATCAAACGCATCTGATCTGGAAATTGCGGCTGCTGGAAGATCTCCTTACAATAGAAGTACTAGCGGGGCCGCAGCATCCGGGGTGCCACGCCCTCATATTTCTGAAATGCCCGATTCATTGTGGCAAGGCTTCCATATCCCACCGTTTCGGCAATCTTGTTCAGCGGCATGGCAGAGGACTGCAGAAGCTGCCGGGCATGACAGATTCGTGTCTTTTGGATCTCATCGGAAATTGCATGGCCGGCGTATTTTTTATATCGACTGGAGGCAGCGGGCTGGGCCATGCCAAAGTATTCTGCGATTTGCAAAACGCTGAGATTCGGGTCTGTACTCATTTTTGCAATGTACTCGTTAACAGAGGCTACCCACAGTAGATCCGGCTGCGTTTCCATCTTCACGAGCTGTCCAATTAAAGCGCTCCAAAAGAGATCCACTGCTTTGGTTAGAGCCGGGTAGGTTTCCGCCATTAGAAGCTCTGTCATAATATCATGCTTTGTGAAAAAAGAGCGGGTCACTTGATTCCGCCGGATCAGCGCCAGCACGAAATAGCCCCAAAATGTCATAAGCCGTAGCCGCATGTTGGGGAAAAACCAGGGCACAGCCGTCACACAATAGTCCATAGCCAGGTCTAGCCGCTGCCGGGCTTCGTTGTGCTTTCTGCCTTGAAGCAGCCTGGAAACCTGATCCGCGCAGTCGCTTAGGAACAAATTCTCGTCCATCTGGGATTGGGTGCTGCCCTCAGTATCGGCCAGGGATGCCACCCCGGGTTCCCGCTGCATAAATCGCAGATACTGCAGAAAGTCCACGGTTTCGCTGTATGCCATCTGAATTCCGGCTGTGCCAAACTCCATGTTGCTGACTGTACACTGAAGCTGTGCTCCGGTGTCCTGGGTGAAATCCGCATGAAATGCTTCCAGAAGGGATTTGAGCTGCCCCATGGATTCCATTACCGCAGAGGTTCCAGAATGTAGCCGCGGAAAAGCCAGCAGACAAACCAACCGATCCTCGCGGTCATTTATATAGTGGATGGCGAATTGGTGCAGGCGTTCCAAAAGCCGTTGTTCTAATAGGTCCATCAGGGAATCGTATGCTTCGTTATAGTTTGCCTCCTGAAGCTCCAGCAGAACTACGACAAAACCGCCCTCTCCCAGATACATTCCGTCGATCTCAATATTGATGTAAAACTGCTCTGGCAGTTTTGCAGAATGTGTAAGCAGAATGTTCATATATCGCGATATTGCGACCCTGCGCCGGTTATCCGAACCTTCCATCAAAGCCCCCTTTTCAAATTCGATAAGTCGATTATACAGGTTTCTCTCTCAAACCGTAAGAGACAGCAGATTTTGATGCTGTTTCCGTGACAAAAGGGGCCGCCTGATTACTCAGGCGGCCTGTTCTTTTGTAGAAGCCATCTTCATTTTACGGCTAGTTTAACCTACCAACTTGTCAAATATGGAAACTACGTATTCTGCAATTTCACAATCTTGTTCTTCTGTTCCGCAGCCAACGCCGATTTGTGCCGGCAATTGTTCCATTTGCAAAAAGCGG
>CABRZL010000052.1 GCA_902475435.1 uncultured Eubacteriales bacterium
GGCAATACCGCACAGAAAAGTAGGCGCGATACTGCCAGAAGTGATATAATAAGACCATGGATAAACAGATGACAATGACTGCGCTGAGTGATGAGCTGGCGCAGGTACGGACAAAGAAGAAAGAATTTCTAGCCCAGATCGAACGGATCGTCCCATGGAAGGAATGGCTTACGCTGATCCAGCCGTGCTATTACAAAGGAGAGCGCGGCAATAAACCCTATCCACTGGAGACCATGCTGCGGTTGTATCTGCTGCAAAATCTGTATGACCTGAGTGATGAAGCAACAGCGGCGGAGGCAATCGACAGCCGGGCATTTTCAGAGTTCTGCGGCGTTGATTCCAGCAATCAGGTGCCGAACGGAGATACCATTGGCCGCTTTCGGAACCTGCTGGTGAAGAATGGACTGCAGGAGAAACTGTTTGCACAAGTTGTTACCGCGCTCACTGAACAGGGCCTTATCCTGAAAAAGGGAACGATCGTAGATTCCACCATTATTTCCGCGCCGTCTTCCACCAAGAACAAGGAGAAAAAGCGGGATCCGGATGCACATCAGGTCAAGAAGGGCAACACATGGCACTTTGGCTATAAAGCCCATGTTGGGGTGGATAAGGACAGCGGACTGGTACACACAGTGGAGGCGACACCAGCCAATGTCCATGATGTGACGCAGACTTCATCCCTGCTGACCGGTGAGGAAGATGTCGTTTACGGCGACAGTGGCTATCTTGGAGCCGGGAACCGTGAGGACGCGATCGTTCGGAACAAATCCGGACGCAAGATCAAATACAAAATTAACCGACGTCCATCTCAATTAAAAAAGCTGAGCAAGAGCGGCCAGTATGCCGCAAAGAAAGCAGAACACGCAAAGTCTTCTGTTCGGGCAAAAGTAGAGCACGTATTCGGTGTCGTCAAGAAACAGCTGCAATTTCGAAAAACGCGATACCGAGGGCTCGAAAAGCAGCGAGCCAAATTCAATATCATGTTCGCATTGGCGAATCTGCTTCTGGCTGACAGGCCCTGCCTGGCGGCTTGAAGTTGTGCGCTCTCGCGAAGAAATGCGCCGGGAAGCCTATGGTTTCCTGCCTGATGGGTGATTCGACAGCGCTTGCCTCAGCAATTGTGCGGTGCTGCCATAGGACGATAGTCTTTCGAGAAAGGAAAACGATATGTCGTTGAGAAAAAAGCTGACATTGTCTATGCTCATAATTGCGGTGATCCCCGCGGTGGTACTGGGAGGCTTTTATTATCAGTATTTCAGCGGGGTCCTTTTGAGCAACGTGCAGCAGCAGGAGCTGCAGAATAACAGCCAGATTATTTACAGCGTTGATAACTTTTTCAATTCAATCTTCAAGATTTCCGATTCCCTGCTAATGAATGAAGAGCTCATAGACATTCTGCAGAAAAGCTATGAGGAACAGAGTTCACCTCTCGAAGGATACCGCGACAAGGCACAGGTGGACAAGCTGCTTTACAAGGACGGCTATTACCTGGATGGCAGAATAGAGACTATCGCCATATTTCCGAGGAACAACAGCATGTTTTACTACTGCACAGAGGGAAACGTCAATCCGTCCTATGATATCCATGCGGAAGAGTGGTACGAAAAGATTGCCAGTAAAGAGGGGGCGAAAGTATTGGTGGGAGTGCACCAAAACCGTCTGGTGTACGCATTCTCCGACGCAGCCAGCCCCTATTGCGTAACTGTCGGAAGATCAATTTACTCCCCATATGATTCCCAACTGCTTGGCACTATGCTAATCAACATTAACGTACACGATCTCCAGACCTGCTGGCCGGCTTTCAAGGAAGATTCGCATGAGCGGTTTTACCTGCTGGATGACGAAAACAACGTTGTGTTCAGCAATCTGACGGAGGAGATTGGCGGTAAATTCTTTCAGGGCGGCCTGGAAGACGGCATTTCTTCCTGCCGAATCGACGGGAAATTGTACGATACGATCGTCTCGGGCTCCAAAAGCCTGGGATGGAAAAGCGTCAAAATGATTCCACGCAGCCAGTTGGATCAAGAGATCGCCGTTGTTCCTTATATGACGCTCCTCCTCATGCTGATCCTTACGGTTCTGGCAGTTCTGGTTTCAATCTTTATTTCCAAAATCTTTACACGTCCGCTTCAGGAGCTTTATGTGAAGCTCCAGCGCTTTGAAGAGGAAAAAAGCGGGATTCCGCTCCCTGAAAATCAGGTGGAGATCAAAGGCCTTTCCCGCAGCTACCAGCACATGATCAACGAGATCAACGCCCTCACCATCAAAAACTACGAGACGCAGATCCAATTGCGCAGGGCAGAACTCATGGCGCTCCAATCCCAGATCAATCCCCATTTTATCTACAACACGCTCAATTCCATCAAATGGATGGCAACGATCCAGAATGCGCCTGATGGCGGATGTGCAAGGATCCAAGCGTATGGTAACGGCGTTGGATTCCCTGATCAAGCTCATGCAGTTTTCCTCCAAAAACAGCCGGGAGGTCATCCGGATTCAGGACGAGATCGATCTGATCCGGGACTACATCAACCTGATCAACCTCAAATATTTCGACAGGATCTTTGTTGATGTCCATGTGGAGCCGGGCTTGGAAAACTGCGAAACGCTGAAATTCCTTCTGCAACCGATCGTAGAGAATTCCATCTACCACGGTTTCAGCAGTATGGTCCGGCAATGCACGGTGCAGATCAACATTACCCGAAAAGAAGACCGTATTCTGTATGAGGTGATCGACAATGGCAAAGGGATGAGCAAGGAGAAGATCCGACAGGCTCTGGAGGAAGATCATCCCCTCAACTCCCATTCGTTTAACAAGATCGGTCTTTATAATGTGAATAAGAGAATCCAGTATATTTTTGGAGAGGAGTACGGTATTCAAATCGACAGCGAACCCGGCAAGTACACGAGGGTGATTGTGGAAATTCCAGCCCGTATCTATAAGGAGGAGATGGCAAATGCGTAACATCGGGATCGCGATCATTGATGACGAGAGCCTGGTCCGGCTCGGAATCAAATCTTCTGTGGCGTGGGAAGAGTATGGCTATGAGATTGTAGGAGAAGCGGACAACGGGCAGACCGGCCTGGAGATGATCAGGGAAAAACACCCGGATATCGTCCTGCTCGACGTCTGTATGCCGGTGATGAACGGGATCGAAGTTCTGAAATCCCTGCAAAAGCTGAAGATTCAGTGCAAGGTTATTATCTTGAGCTGCCACGATGATTTCTGTTTTGTAAAAGAGGCAATGAAGAACGGTGCGTTCGATTACCTGAGAAAAAATGAGATCAACAGCGCGAACATCCTGACGGTTCTGGAGGAGGTACGGCACTCACTGTGCAAAAAGCAGGACGAGGGGCAGGGAGGCTGGGACAGCTACGCGCGTCATGTCTGCCTGCACCGTCTGATCACCGGCAGCAGCGAACCTGCTGAACGGCAGTTGCCTGTCAGTCAATTGCACATCCGGGAAGGAAACCTCTGCTGCATTGTGTTTGCAGTGCAGAATTACCAGAAAGTACAGGCCCGTTACGGAGAGGGACGCCCCTTCCCACTGGAACAAAGCGTTATCAACCTCACAGTGGAAGTGCTGCACCAGTGGACGCAGGAACTGGAAGTTTTTCTTCTGCAGGAAAACCGGTATGTTATCCTGCTGAGCAGTCAGAACAGTGTCAGCAGCACCCAGTGGGAGGAGAAAGCCTGCAGCCTGGTCCACGAACTCCACACCGTGTTCCAGAATTATCTGAATGCTGACACCTGCTACGGTGTCAGCAGCGCCGTCTCGAAATTCTCTGCACTGCCGGAGGCGTTCGAGCACGCGCGCTACTCTCTGCAGCTTCACTATTTTCAGCCGGACAGGTTCCTTATCAAGGAGATGCGCAAGCCGGATCGGACGATGAGCCGCCCGGAAGTCAAGGAATGCCTTGGCGATATCAATATCTGTGTGTCGCAGAAGCAATACACGCAAATCTTTTCCCGATTTTATGCTTTCATCCAGTGGCTGCAGCAGCACCACAGGGAGAACCTGGACGTTATGGGGGTGCAGAACTTTTTCTCCAATATGGTGCGCTTCCTTCTCCTGCAGGAGGGAAAGGCGCCGGAAGAAACGGTGGAAAAGCTTCAGGCCTGCGAAACCGTGGAGGAAGCGCAGCGTTTCCTTGAGGACTTCCAAAAGGGGTTGAAGACAGGAGAGCCGGCTCTTGACCAGAAAAACTACCTGATTCGCGAGGCGGCGGATTATATCCGGCAGAATTTGAGCCGCGGCGACATCTCGCTCGATGAGATCGCCGACCACCTGATGATCAGTAAGTCTTATCTCTGCCGCCTGTTCCAAAAAAAGCTCGGAGTTTCCGTGCAGCACTATATCTACAGAATCCGGATTGAACAGGCGAAGGAGTACCTGAACGACTTCCGGCTGAAAATCTACGAGGTGGCAGAGCTTACCGGCTTCAACAGCTCCACCCATTTTAATATCGTCTTTAAAAAGATTATGCGGTGCACTCCGGCAGAGTACAGGAACGGCCTGAAGCAGTGAGGGAAAGGTCAATATGAATAAATAAAGTTCAAGATCCTCCGCGGGTTTAAGCTTTGTGTACTAAAATTGTTCAATATCCTGATATTTTCTTCAACAGCGTTTATGGAAAATAGTGAACAGATTCTCTATGATATAAGTAACCTAATTCGGGAAAACAGACAAAATGGAGGAATGCAGAAATGAAAAAATGGAAGGTTGCCTTAATTGGCTGCGGATCGATCGCGGACAATACGTATCTTCCCCGGATCGGCGAGATTCCGGAGGCGGATCTGGTTGCAGTCTGCGATATCATCCCGGAGAGAGCAAAGAACTATGCAGAAAAATTTCATGTGCCGGCCTGGTACACCAGCATCGATGAACTGCTGGAGAAGTGTGACTTCGAGATCCTGATGAACACGACATCGATCCCAGCGCACCACGAGATCAACATGAAGGCGCTGCGGGCCGGAAAGCATCTTTACTCACAGAAGCCCGTCGGCCTGACGGTGGAGGAGGTGACCGAGCAGATCGAGGCTGCCAAGGCAGCCGGTGTGAAATACACTGCTTCACCGATCCACATGCTGCGTGACGACATCCGCTTTGCCAAAAAGCTGATTGCCGACGGCTGCATCGGGGAGATTATGAAGGTGCACACCAACGTTTGCCACGGCGGCCCGGAATATTTCCAGTACCGCACGGCGGACCCCACCTGGTTCCACCGGCCCGGCAGCGGCGCCCTGTACGACATGGGCGTCCACGGCCTTACCATGACCACGGGCATCCTTGGTCCCGCGAAGGCTGTGGGCTGCATGGCCAAAATCTCCGAGCCTGTCCGCACGGTAAGAACCGGTACCTTTGACGGCATGCAGATCCAGGCCGACCAGCTGTACGATAACTACATCATTACGCTCGATTACGGCGAGAGAACCATGGCGGTGGTGGAGTCTGGTTTCTGCCAGAAGGACAGCCGCGCACCTCAGATGGAGATTTTCGGTACAAAGGGAACGATCACTTTCGTCAACAACGGTAACATGAACCCGCTCGATTCGCTGGAAGTTTACCTTGATGCGCCGGAGCGCGGTATTCGCGGCTGGCTGAAGCCTATGGAGTGGGATGTTCCGGCTTCTGAGATGAACTTTTTCCAATGCAAGGTGGTTCAGGATCTGATCCATGCCATTGAGGAGGACCGTCCCGTCGGTTTGCCCCCGGAGCACGCCAGACACGTGGTGGACATCATGTGCACTATTCCGGAAGCGATCAAGACAAAGAGCATTGTCCCGCTGCACACCACTTTCTGAGCAGAGGGGAACTGATCACAGATGAGGTGAATGTTATGAAGAAATATCGCATTGGTCTGGTGGGCTTCGCTCACATGCACGTTTTGGATCAGATCAAGCCGTTTCTGTCCATGCCGGAGCGCGTGGAATGGATCGGTGCCTCGGATATCAAGCCGATGGTAGAGTCTGAATATTTTGAAAGCTCCAGCCGCTCCATGAACCTGAAGCTCTGTCAGGAGCAGTGTGGGTTCACCCGCGTGTTTGAGGATTACCGTGATCTTCTCGATCTCAAACCCGACCTTGTCCTTGTGAACTGCGAGAACGCGTTTCACGGAATCATTATCCCCGAGATCCTCATGCGCGGGATCCACGTGGTGGTGGAAAAGCCGTTGGCCTATTCCACTGAACACGCCATGGCTATTGCCCGCGCTTCCCGGATCGGTAAGGCGGACTGCATGATCAATTGGCCGACCACATGGCAGGCCAGCGTCCGCCTGGGCCAGAAGCTTGTCAGCGAAGGCGTTGTGGGAAAGGTGTACCGTTTCCAGTTCCGCAACCCGGATTCCATGGGTCCGTTCTCTTACGGCCAGGTCATGACGGATCGGCAGCTGGGCAAGGAATGGTGGCATCAGGAAGCGGCGGGAGGCGGCAGCTTGCTGGACTACTGCTGCTACGGCACCATCCTTTCCAACTGGTACCTGGGCGAAAAGCCTCAGGGCGTGTATGGCTTGAAGGCGAACTTTAACCACCGGTTTGGCGACGCGGAGGACTACGCCTCCCTGATGGTTCGGTACCCCGAGGCGGTTTCCATTCTGGAGGGAACCTGGAACACCATAAGCAGCGGCTATCCCTCCGGGCCCATTGTCTGGGGCGAAAAGGGCGCCCTGATTGTGGAAAACGGCGGCGATCACGGCATTCATGCCAACGTTTGTGTTTACCTCGATCGTTATTCCACAACGCCCAGCAAGGTGTATTGCTCCGACGACTACCCGCTGCCTGAGGGAAGATCCAACCTGGCTCAGGAGGTCTTCCATCACCTGGAGACCGGAGAACCGGTACACTACACCATGGATCTCAATAACAATCTTTGGTCTGCCGCTATGTTGGATGCGGGAATTCGCTCCAGCCGGTCGTTGAAAATGGAAGAAGTAAAAACCGCTTGTTGGACGATTGGGTAATATAAGAGGAGGATGCTACATGAAACTTGCAAACGTTTCCTGGGGTTGGACGCCGATCCCGGAGGATATGCCGCATGGGGACTCTCTGATCCGAATCGCGGATCAGATCCGTGAACTCGGCTTCGAGGGCGTGGACTATCTGGGAACCCCGGAAGCACTGGATGAATTCTTCACGGAGGAAGCCTGCCGGGCGCTGGGGGATCACTCCCGCTCCATCGGCCTTGAACCCAACGTGTTCGTCTTCCAGGACGCTTCGTGGAACGACGCCTGCAGCGAAAAAAGGGAGGACAGCGTCAGGCACTTCGAGAAGGCCGCACAGGCCGCAAAGTGGATCGGATGCCGGATTGTCTCCACGCTGGTGCCGATGCCCTGCGGCGCAACCCCCTGGAAGTTCAACCCCGCCGCACCGGCGATCAAGCAGGGATACCATATGCCCGCCGACTACTGCTACCAGAAGGACTGGGATACCCTGATGGACAGTTACCGCAAGTGTCTGGCCATTGCAAAGCGGTACGGGCTGCGCATGTCCGTGGAGTGCTTCCCCTATTCCATGATCTCCACACCGCACGCCATGCTGCAGCTGCTCAAGGACGTCGATGACCCGGATTTCGGCATTCAGCTGGACACGAACCACCTGATCATGCAGCACATCGATCCGGAATGGACGATCTACATGCTGGGAGGCAAACGTATTTTCAATGTTCACTGCAAAGACAGCGATGCCGTCTCCAGAAACAACATCCCCGCCGGCTGCGGCATCACCGACTATCCCGCTGTGATTCAGGCGCTGAAGAATGTCGGGTATGACGGGAACCTTTCTGTCGAGCTGGAGTTCACAGACAACCCCCGCCGCTACAACAAGCAGGCGATGGATCATCTCAAGCTTTGCCTTGCGGGTGAATACTGAGCTGCCGTCTGGAGGCACACAGGGGGTATCCCCCTCGATCCGGGCGCGGCGCCGGATAAAAATCATGTTTTTATGGAAGAGGAGTAGGAGTAATGAAGCAGTATAAGGTTGCCATCATCGGCAACGGTATGATTTGCAACGCGGCACATATTCCCGCCTACAAAGCCATGGGTGACAAGGTGAAGATTGTCGCAGTGGCAGATATCCGCGAGGAAGCCGCCAAAGAAACCGCCGAGCGTCACGGGATCCCCAAGTACTATGTGGATCCGTATAAAATGCTGGAGGAGGAGAAACCCGACATCATCTCCGTGTGCACACCGAACGCATACCACAAGGAGTATACCCTTGCCGGTTTCCGTGCGGGCTGCCATGTAGTCTGCGAAAAGCCTGTGGCTGTAACCTGCGCGGATGCGGAGGAGATGTTCAACGCGGCGGAGAAGGCGGGGAAACATCTGTTTGTCATCCAGTCTCTGCGTTTCACAGGTAACTTCAAAGCGGCTGCCGGACTGGCAAAAAGCGGTTGCCTGGGAGACATTTACTACGCGGATCTGAACCTGATCCGGCGCCGCGGCGTTCCGAGATGGGGCATGTTCCACATGGCGAAAGAAAATGTGGGCGGCGCCTTCTGCGACCTGGGCGTTCATATGTGCGACTACCTGATGTCAATTTCCGGTAACCCGAAGATGGTTTCCGTCAGTGGAAGTGCTGTGACCAGGATCGTCAACAAGGAGAAGAATATTGAGTTCTCCAATGCGGAGAGCGGAGCTCCCACCGGTCTGTTCACTCCCAGAAAGTTCGACATGAAAGAGTTTGATGTTGAGGAATTTGCCAACGGCTACATTCGTCTGGAAAATGGCATGACAGTCACTTTCAAGATCTCCTGGGCGCTGAATCTGCCCAACAGCAACACTGTCAGCATCTGCGGAGACAAGGGCGGTCTGACCATTGGGGACGATGGACTCAAGCTGCTCACGACGCAGGGCAATTACCAGGCCGACGTTTTGCCGAGAGTTTTCCCCGACCCATATACGGAACTCTCAGATTTCACCGGCCACATCCACGAGATGAACTACATCCTGAAGGTCCTCAACGGGGAAATGACCATGGAGGAATACCCCATCCAGAAGGACGAGGTTATGAATGTGGTTGCGATCATCGAAGCGTTTTACAAATCTGCACAGCTGGGCAGGGAAGTCACTGCTCAGGAACTGGACCGGTAAGCGGAAGCTGCAAGGGATATTTGCACAGAGCACGGCGTGACGGAAGAACTTGCCGTTTCGCCCTGGGACGAAACGCAACAGGGGGACTCTGCCCGGGCGGGAGAGCCCCCCTGTTCTGGTGTGCGAGACGACAACGGAAGGGGAGGAATCCATGAAAGGAATCATAACGGAGATCGAGAGGTTTGCGCTGAAAGACGGACCGGGGATCCGCACCACAGTGTTTTTCAAGGGGTGCAACATGGCGTGCAAATGGTGCCATAACCCGGAAACGCTGTCGGTTCGGCCACAGCTGATGATTTATCCGGACAAATGCATTGGCTGCGGCGCCTGTGTGGAGGCCTGCAGGGCGGGAGCCAGAACCCTCGGCAAAAACGGTGCCCTGCAGTACGATCGCACCGCCTGCAAGCACTGCGGAGCCTGCGCCGCGAACTGCTTCTCCGGTGCTCTCGTCATGTCCGGAAAGGAGATGACCGTTGAGGAAGTGATGGAGGAGATCCTGCAGGACAGGGCTTACTACCGGAATTCCGGCGGCGGCGTAACACTCTCCGGCGGCGAGGTTTCCACGCAGCCAGAATTTGCCCTGGAATTGCTGCAGGCCCTGAAAAAGGAGGGAATTTCCACGGCGATCGAGACGAACCTGCATGCGCCATGGAGCGTCTACGAAAGAATGCTGCCCTTCCTCGATCTGGTGATGTTCGACATCAAGATTTTCGATGAGGAAGCGCACAGACGCTGGACCGGCGTGAGCAATCGTCAAATCCTGGAGAACGCAAAGAAGGTGGCGGCTTCCGGCAAGCCTTATCTGGTGCGTACCCCGGTGATCCCCGGAGTGAACGACACGGAGGAGGAGATCGGCAGCATTGCCAACTACGTGGGAACCCTGGGAGGCGCTCAATATTATGAGCTTCTGCTGTTCAATCCCCTGGGAGAGAGCAAGTATGACGCCCTGCAGATGGACAATACATTTGCCGGGACCCGCCCCACTGGAGAGGAAGGCGCAGCACGCCTGAAGTGGGTGGCCGCTCAAACGCCCGGACTTTCCGTGAGGGTAGGCTGACGAAGAAAGGGAGAGGTTGTATGGTCAACAGAATCAATATATTCCAGCCGGATGCTCCCATGAGCTACGATGACAGGATCAAAATTTTAAAGGAAAGAAAGCTTGAGGAAACCAGGGTGAAGTCCACCATGAAGGTGTATCAGGACGGGGATGACTATGGAAGCATCCCGGCTCCGGAGACGTACCAGTTCCATTGCATTCCGAACCATGAGAACGGTTCCTGGTACGGGTATGACGGGTGGAGCAAGAATTTTTACAAGCTGATGACTGAGCACCCGGTCTACATTGATCCGGTGGACGCGTTCACCTGCCGCTGGATGTTCAGTATGATCTGGTTTGACGAGAAATCCCCGGACAAGGGGCTGAACTGGAACCCGAATTTTCCCTACGATGATCTCAAGCCGGAACAGGAACTGTATGGCATTATCTCCGGGATCGGCTCTTGGAAAAGCTGGCTTTCTACCGCAAAAAGCACCCCGAACACGCAGAGTTTTACGACGCGGAGGAACTTGTGGTGCACGGTGTGCAGAACTGGATCTCGCACGCGATTGAGGAGAGCGAGCGTCTGGCCCGTGTGGAGCGCCATCCGGTCCTGCGGGAAAACCTGCTTCAAATGGCGCAGGTAAATCGCAACATCCTCAACGGTGCGCCCAAAACCATGCGGGAAGCCTGTCAGTGGGTTTGCTGGTTCAACATGGCCAGCCGCACCTACAACCGCGACGGAGCGGGTTTCCAGCTCGATGACGTGCTCAAACAGTACTACGATGCCGACATGAAAGAGGGGAGGATCACCAGGGACGAGGCGATCTTCTACATCGCTTGTCTGTTGCTCAACGATCCGCACTATTACCAGATCGGAGGGACAAACGAAAACGGCGATCCCCTGCTCAGCGAGTTCAGCTATATGGTGCTCGAGGGAGCGGATAAGCTGGATTCGGCTTGCAACATCACGGTAAGAGTGGACGAAAACATCGACAGAAAGTTCCTGAACAAAGCGGTGGACTACCTGTTCAAGAACAAGAACGGCTGGCCGCGCTTTTCCGGTGACGAGGCCCTGAACAGAGGCTTCATGCGTTTGGGCTATCCCGAATCGCTTGCCCGGCAGAGGATCGCGGTGGGCTGCCACTGGATGAGCTTGCCCGGCATGGAGTACAGCTTGAATGACTGCATCAAAATCAACAGCGCTAAGGTGTTCGAGGTTGCCATGGATGAGATGATGAGCCATAAGGGCCCATACTCCACACAACTGCTGTGGGATCTGTACCAGAGACATATGGCCCGGGCTGTAGAGGTAACTGCCGAGGGTATCGCGTTCCACCTGCGGTACCAACAGTACAACGAGCCGGAGCTGATGTTGAACCTGATCAGTCATGGTCCTATCGAAAAGGGTCTGGATATGACGTGCGGCGGCGCCATGTACTACAACCTCTGCATGGACGGCTCGGCTATTGCCACGGTGGCGGACTCTTTTGGCGCACTGCAGCAGCGGGTGGAGGAGGAGAAGCGGATCGACTGGGAGACGCTTTACCATCATCTGAAAACAGATTTCCAGGATAAGGGCGGTGAGCTTGTACGCCAGATGCTCTCCCGCAGTGCCCGCTACGGCGGCGGAAACACCATCAGCGACCAGTGGGCGGTGAAAATTTCGGAGTCATACTCCAACCAGGTGCGCTCCGTCAGCCAGAAGTATCCGGGCTACCAGTTTATCCCCGGCTGGTTCAGCTGGTCGAATACGATTGTGCTCGGCAAGCAGGTAGGTGCCACCCCCAACGGCCGCCACGCCTTCGAGCCGATCAACCATGGGGCCAACCCGCACCCCGGCTTCCGCAAGGACGGCGCCCTCACCGCAATGAGCAATTCCATCTGCGCGGTGCAGCCGGGCTATGGGAATACCGCGCCGGTACAGCTGGAGCTTGACCCTGGTATGGGGCGCGGTGAGGAGGCTGTGCAAAAGATCGCCGACTATATCATGACGCTGTTCGAGCAGGGGGCCACCCTGCTGAACATCAATATTGTGAACGGTCAGCAGATTCTCGAAGCCGACAAGGACCCCAGCAAGTACCCCAACCTGGTGGTACGCGTCACGGGCTTTACGGCGTACTTCTGCTCTCTGACTCCGGAGTTCAGAAAACTGGTGGTGGATCGTATTCTCATACAGGGATGAACAAATGATTTGGCTTGGCTTCTGTTTTTTCTACGTCACGGTTTTATTGCGAAAATAAATCCTAAATGGCAGGCTGAGCAGGAAGCATAAAGAAATATCAGAAATCATTTGGTCAGATACGTAAACTTTCTGCAGGGAGGCATCGTGCAAGCGGTGCCTCCCTGTTTTGATATACTTTAGCGAAACGAGAGCCCCCGACTAGGCCGGGGAGAGTAAAAGAAATTATGGCAACACCGCACAAAGAAAAAATATGATATAATAATACTATGGATAAGCAGATGAGTCTGTCGGGCCTGAGCGATGAATTGAGCCAGGTGCGGACAAAGAAGAAAGAATTTCTGAGTCAGATAGAGCGCATCGTGCCGTGGGGAGAGTGGATCGAACTGATCCGGCCGCACTATTACAAAGGAGAGCGCGGCAATAAGCCCTACGATCTAGAACGGATGCTGCGGATTTATCTGGTTCAAAACCTGTATGATCTGTCGGACAAGGCAACGGTAGCGGAAGTGATCGACAGCCGTGCATTCTCGGAATTCTGCGGAGTGGAATCGAGCAATCAGGTGCCGGACGGAGATACACTGGGTCGGTTCCGGAATTTGCTGCTCCGCAGCGGGCTGCAGGAGAAGTTGTTTGCGCAGGTGGTATATCTGCTGCAGGAAAGAGGCCTGCTGCTGAAGAAGGGAACCATAGTGGACTCTACCCTGATCGCAGCGCCGTCCTCGACAAAGAACAGGGAAAAGAAACGAGACCCGGAAGCGCACTCGGTGAAAAAGGGGAACAGCTGGCACTTCGGCTATAAAGCTCACATCGGCGTGGATAAAGACAGCGGGTTGGTTCACACAGTAAAGGTCACCAGCGCCAACATCCATGATGTGACGATGGTGCCGGAGCTCTTAACCGGCGATGAGGACAGCGTATATGGCGACAGCGGCTGCCTGGGCGCTGAAAAGCGGGAAGACGCCGTTCTTTTCAATGTCAATGGCCAGGGCAAAAGGATCCGTTACAAAATCAACAGACGGCCCTCGCAGAGTAAACACGCAGACAATCGTTCCCGCGGGCAGATCAAACGCCGCGAAAAGGAGAAATCCTCCGTACGGGCCAAGGTAGAGCATGTCTTTGGGGTAGTAAAGGGCCAGCTTCGATACCGGAAAACTAGGTACCGAGGTCTGCGAAAACAGATTGCCAAATTGAATATCCTGTTCGCGCTGGCGAATCTGATTCTGGCTGACAGGCGATCCTGCCTGACGGCTTAAATCAGTGTGGCTGCAGCGCTGATGGAATGGCGTATATATGCCCTGCCGGGTGGAATCTTCCCACAGGGCCTTTCCTTTTGCGTGTTCTGCGGTGTTGCC
>CABRZL010000053.1 GCA_902475435.1 uncultured Eubacteriales bacterium
ACATCTTCCAGATAATCCAAATCCGTTAGAATCAAATCCAAATCTTCTGCGTCCTGTCCAATTCGTTCCAACCCGTCGCTGTAATTGCTGTAATTCACCAAGTGCACGCGAAACTCCGATTGAGATCCATTAAATTCTACTGCTAACGCACTGATGATGCTGCTGAGTTCGGGATCCTCTACATAATATCCCATGCTTACCGTTGTTTTTTCTGCCCCTTCTGAAACCGGTTCCCGCTGAAGGGTCCCCAGTAATGTCTCCTCCTGTGTACTGGAAATCAGATAAATAGTCTCTTGCTCCTTAGCCACTACAGACACCAAAGTTTCCGGATTCACATCAGTATCGATCCAATCCAATACTGCTGTCATTGCATTGCTCTCCATATCCAGTGCATAGAGATTTCCACCATCGGAAAGCAACGCAACTCCTTCCCAGCCTGGATAGACATGATAGATATTGCTCTGTTCAGTCAAAGATGCACCGATAGACTCTGTATTAAGCTGTTTTACAGATCCACGATAGGTCCCATCTTCCTGTAATGTCTGCGTGCTGAGTATTACCTGGCCGTCAGACAACCTTACCAAACTGATTCCCTGTTCCTCTTCCAGAGAAAACGACGACACCTGCTTTCCCTCTGAACTATAGACTTGAAGCCAGCCTGCACCCATTAGATAAAAGCTCCCATCATTCCCTACTGCCATGGTATATGGATATAGCCCCTCTGAATCGCTGAGCGTCACAGTCTCCAAACTGCTGCCGTTCTCTGCCGAGACTTTGTGTAAAACAAGTCCACTGCCTTCTTCCACACAGTACCAGAGTGCGTCATTCTCTGGCGCTACAGTCAATACATTTCCGGTATCTACAGAAACAACCTGTCCAGATTCCAAATCATAAACGCCGCGCGTACCGGTTTCTGTCGAAATCTCAATCATCAGCTTTTCACCCAGAAAAAACAGACGTTCCGGCATCCCTTCCGAAATGGATAATTCTGTCCACTCAACCGTATAACCGTATCCCGTTTGTTCCTCTGGAGACTGTGTCGTCTGCGGTACCATTGCTGCAGCACTCTCTTGTGGTTGTGATGTACTGAGGGTGGAATCACTGACTGACATACTCGATGACTCCTTATCTCCACACGCAGATAAAACAAGGCCCAGGGCCAAAATTAGGCCCAGGAGCCGTGAATATTTGAATTGTTTCATTAAAATCCTCCTGATTTTGATTGGCCAAACCGTTCCGGTTTCTTAGAATTTATTTTCGCATGTTTTTTTCATATATCCGCCGAAGTCCTTTCAGCAAAAGCCGATCATCCACAATGATGTCCCTGCTGCAATGAGGTGCAATAATCCCCGCAAGTGAACCTGTAGCAATAACAGTGCAGCTCATTCCCAACTGCTTCTCCATCCTCATGACCATTCCATCTAACATGGCCGCAGTACCATAGACTGCTCCAGACTTCATACAATCAATGGTATTTTTTCCAATAACCTCTCTGGGTGCCTCCAGTGAAATTCTGGGAAGCTGATCGCAGGCGTCAGCTAAAGCCGCAGCTGCCAATCCGGCTCCCGGTGCAATTACAGTCCCCACAAAACTTTTTTTCTCATTCACCGCACACAGCGTTGTAGCCGTATCCATATCTATGACAATCAACGGCGCAGGATACTCCGCTGTTGCCGCTACTGCATTGACTACGAGATCACTGCCTAAAGACGCTGGATTTTCCATCAAAATATTCAAACCGGTTTTTACACCTGGCCCAACAACCAGCGGCTCCTTTCCCAACGTTAGCCGCAGCGCCACTTTAATCTGATTGATCAGGGCAGGTACAACAGAGGAGACAATACTCCCCTGGATTTCTCTGGGGGAAAGGTTATGGAGATCAAGAATGCTGCGGAAGGCTATTGCATATTCATCCCCGGTTTTGCTCCTGTCCGTAGCCATACGGGAGGTGAATAACAATTCTTCCCCTTGAAACACGCCCAACACTAAGTTTGTATTTTCTACACTCAGTGCTAGAATCATATTTTCACGTCCTTTCGTTAAGCATTCTGCCACTAGTATTGTACCTGAAACTCGAGAAATAATCAAGAAATATTGGCTTTCACCTTGTATTTGGCCAAAAAGGTGATATGATTATAATGAATAAAAAACAGGAGGTTCTCCCATGCTACAGGGAAAAAATGTTCTGCTAGGTGTTACAGGCGGCATTGCAGCCTATAAAATTCCCACGCTCTGTTCACTATTGGTCAAACACGGCGTCAATGTAGAAACCATACTCACGGATAACGCACAGAAAATCGTTTCTCCAATCCCATTTGAAAGCCTATCTGGGAATCGCTGTCACACCGATACGTTTGACCCAAGGGATACATCCAAAATTGAGCACATTGCCCTGGCGAGAAACGCAGATCTTCTTGTAATCGCGCCAGCTTCAGCAAATATGATTGCTAAACTGCGCTGGGGATTGGCGGACGATATGCTCTCTACTACAGCATTGGCCTGCACCTGTAAAAAGCTTCTGGTTCCTGCCATGAACACTAATATGTACGAAAACCCTGCAACACAAGAAAATCTGGCAATACTACGGCAGCGCGGCTTCCTTATTATGGAGCCACTCTCTGGTCGTCTGGCCTGTGGTACTGTTGGTCCTGGCAAGATGCCAGAGCCTACGGATATCTTTGATCGTATTGAAGCAGAAATCGCCTGTGAAAAAGATTTATCAAATCTGCGAATTCTAATATCTGCCGGCCCAACACAGGAACCCATTGATCCGGTCCGTTATATTACAAATCACTCCTCTGGTAAAATGGGCTACGCATTGGCCCATGCAGCTATGCTGCGCGGGGCAGAGGTAACACTGGTATCGGGTCCCACCGCACTCCCCCGGCTTCCCCTGGTCACAACAATTCCGGTTGTAACGGCGCAAGAAATGTATGAAGCCATCACAGAAAATGCTCCGACAGCAGATATTATCATCAAAGCTGCCGCTGTGGCGGACTACACGCCCGTAACTGTGGCTGATAACAAGATCAAAAAGTCAGGCGGTAACATGTCCATTGCACTTCGTCGCACCTTGGACATAATTGGCCATCTGGGCCAAAATCGGCGTCCCGGGCAGTTCCTTTGCGGCTTTTCTATGGAAACGGAAAACATGCTGGAAAACAGCCGAAAAAAACTTCAAAATAAAAACCTGGACATGGTCGTGGCCAACAATGTCAAAGTAGCGGGCGCCGGCTTTCAAGGAGACACCAACGTCATAACAATAATCACCAATGACGACGTAACAGAACTGCCCTTGATGGACAAAGAGACTGCTGCTCACAAAATTTTAGATAAGATCATGAAAATGCGAAGCTAATCAAGTTCCACGTCTGCAGTAATTGCGGAGATTTCAAAGGCTGTCCGTTCTTCACTTCCTGTTTCCAGTTGTTTTAAGTAGGTACGGCTCTGAATTCTGCCCTGAAGCCATAGCGTGGTTCCTTTGGGGCAGTCTGCGGCCATACGTGCCAAACTTCCCCAGAGAATACACGGAAGATAATCTGTTCTGTTGTATTTCCGTTCTACTGCCAACATCACGTCACAAATTTCCCGTCCCAAAGGCGTTCGGCGATATACCGGTTCTCGACAAATTCTCCCTTTTAGATAAACCTGGTTCTCCGGTTCCCCATCTGTAAAGTCTACACGAATGGCATAAACCGTAATAATAAGCCGTCGTCCTTCACCACTGCGATTGTTATAAGAACGCATTTGTCCTTCGACCTCAATCATATCCCCAGAAGTAGGATCCAGTCCTGACAAGAGTCCATGTTCTGCGATTACATGGATTGTGTCTCTAGTACCCGAAAGCCGCTGAACCTCTAGCGTAAATCGATCAAAGTGTTTTCCATGATTTTCGTGGGAAAAAACGGGTAATTCCATCAGTTCGCCCCGCAGAAGCACTGTATTGCAAGATTCAAAAATTGACTGTTCCATCCACTCCACCTCTTCTTTGTGATGGAACACTATATTCTTAAAATTCCTTTCCTATGCAATCTGAAACGTCAGGAGGTTTTAATTATGCAATATTCTAGATTATTTTCCCCGATCAAAATTGGAACCATGGAACTAAAAAACCGCATCGTTATGCCTGCCATGCACCACCTTTATACAGAGAACGGATATGCTACGCCCCGGTTTTGCCGCTATTATTGGGATCGCGTGGAAGGCGGCGCTGGGCTTATCATTGTAGGTTCCTGCCGGTTTGACGACTATGGTGCAAAGATGAATTCCATGTCTCTCCGGGATGACGATACCATACCTGGATGGCTGGAGTTTACAAATGGAGTTCACGACCGGGGCGGAAAAGTTGCAGTGCAGCTTTATCATGCAGGCCGTTATATGCCGAAAAAGGACGTTCCATGCGGCGGTGACGCTCTGTCTCCTTCAGCTACTTTTTCCTCCTATACCCGTGAAACTGCACCGGAAATGACACGAGAACAAATATTTGAACTTCTGGACAATTATGCCGCAGGTGCCAAAAGAGCCATAAGGGCGGGTTTTGACGCTGTAGAAATTAGCGCATCTTCAGGCTATCTCCTCTGCCAGTTTCTTTCTCCCTTGACAAATCATCGTACAGACGAGTTCGGTGGTAGTTTTGAAAACCGTTGCCGTTTTCCTCTGATGGTCATCAAAACTGTAAGAGAAGCCATTGGACCGGACGTGCCTTTAATTCTGCGATTAGGCGCTGATGATTTTGTTCCCGGTTCCAATACGTTAGAAGATGCTATGGCGTTTGCCCCTTTAGCTGAACAGCTTGGTATTGACATGTTCAATATTACCGGCGGCTGGCATGAAACCAAAATTCCCCAACTCACCGGAGACTTGCCCCGCGGTGGACTCACCTATTTGGGAAAAGGCATAAAGTCTGTGGTATCAGCCCCCGTTATGATTTGCAATCGTATTCAGAACCCTGAAACCGCTGAGAAAGTATTGGCTCTAGGGCGTGCAGACCTCGTGGGCATGGGCCGACCGCTGTTGGCAGATCCAGAACTTCCCAATAAAGCAAAGGAAGGCTGCACCGCACAGATTCGTCCCTGCATGGCCTGCAACCAGGGATGTTTGGCCAACACCTTTTTTGATCGGCCCATCACTTGTTTGGTCAATGGGCGGTGCGGCCGTGAAATAGAGCTGCCGCTTCAACAAACATCTACCCCCAAAAATATTTTAGTAATCGGTGGTGGACCGGCGGGTTGTGAAGCCGCTTATCGAGCAGCAGAAAGCGGCCACCAAGTAACGTTGATGGAAGCAACAGGAGCGTTGGGCGGACAACTTCGCCAAACAGTGAATATTCCTGCACGGCAAGAATTTCGAACCTTGCTTCGATTCTATGAAGCAAATCTTCCTCGTATGGGCGTCAAAATTCTTTATCATCACCGCGCCGCAGAGAAGGACGCTACAGGATATGACCAGGTCATTGTAGCTACAGGCGGCCTCCCGAATCAAACGATTCTTCCGATCCAGGATCAGTCTGTACCTGTCTATACCGCTCGTCAAGTCCTTACAGGAGAAATTGTGCCTGGAAAATCTGTAGTTGTCGTTGGCGGTAGTTATATTGGTTGTTTCACTGCTCAATATTTAGCGCGCCAAGGTGCTATGAGTGCCGAAGAGCTGTTTTTCTCCATGACAAACCAATCCGACACTATGGAGCACATTATTGATCGCCTCAATCATTCCGACCGCCAGGTTGTCCTTTTAGAAAAAGGAAAAAAGGTCGGTTTTGGATTTGAATCTGGTACAAGTTGGCCGGTCTTGGGGGATTTAAATCGTCTGAATGTGCCGTTTAAAAAACAAACAGAAATTACTGCCATTACCTCAGAAGGTGTCGCTGCCACAGAAACCAAAAGCGACGGAACCAAAGTGGATCATTTTTATCCATGCGACTGTGTAGTTGTCGCCTCCGGTGTTCATTCGGACAGCAGTTTATACGATACCCTGACACAAGCTGGTATTCCTGCTGTTTGTATCGGAAATGCAAATCAATTAGGAAAAGCTATCGATGCTATACGCGCTGGTTGCGAGGCTGGTATCGCCATATAATCAGAACAATTACAAGCTGTACAGAAATGCTTCCTGTACAGCTTGTTCGCCGTTTATACGCAAAATCTTCATTGTCTTTGTGAGAACTTTTTTGAAATAAAAATATTTCGTAAATTATCGCTTCTTTCCCTTGCTTTTTTCTGAATTTTCTGTATAATGCAACTGTAGCAAGTTGTTACATACGTTTCGTACATTTTAGTCTATAAAAGGAGGCAAGCAATGAACTCTTCCACCAATAATCAAACACTCTCGCAAAAAGAACTCAACCAACTGGACGCCTGGTGGCGCGCTTCTAACTATCTTGCTGCGGGACAACTTTATCTGTTGGACAATCCACTGCTGCGCACCCCCTTAAAACCGGAACACATTAAGAAAAAAATTGTCGGACATTGGGGTACAGTCCCCGGTCAGAACTTCATTTACACGCATTTGAACCGTGTGATAAAAAAATACGACCTAGATATGATCTATTTATCCGGCCCTGGACATGGTGGCAATGCCATGGTTGCACAGACCTATCTAGAAGGATCTTACAGTGAAATATATCCCAATATCAGCCGGGATACAGAGGGAATGCAAAAACTGTTTAAGCAGTTCTCGTTTCCAGGCGGAATACCAAGCCATGTGGCCCCAGAAACTCCCGGTTCTATCCATGAAGGCGGAGAGTTGGGGTATTCTCTGGCACATGCTTTCGGCGCGGTGTTCGACAACCCAGACCTGATCGCTGCATGCGTAGTTGGTGATGGTGAAGCCGAAACCGGTCCGTTGGCCACTGCATGGCACAGCAATAAATTTTTGAATCCTGTTGGCGATGGTGCTGTTCTGCCAATCCTTCATCTTAACGGCTTTAAAATCAGCAATCCAACCGTATTTTCCCGTATTTCCCATGAAGAAATGGAGCAGTTCTTTTACGGTTGTGGTTGGAAGCCCTATTTTGTTGAAGGTACGCAACCCATGGAAATGCATGAAAAAATGGCTGCTGTCCTGGACACTGTCATTATGCAAATCAAATCGATTCAACGGGATGCAAGGGAACATGGCTGTCGAGAACGTCCGCGTTGGCCCATGATTATTTTCCGTTCCCCAAAAGGATGGACGGGTCCCAAAGAAGTTGATGGACTTGCAATAGAGGGAAGTTTCCGAGCCCATCAAGTTCCCATTGCTATGAACCGCCCAGAGCACCTGGCTCAGCTAGAAGCCTGGCTAAAAAGCTATCGTCCTGAAGAATTGTTTGATGAAAATGGCCGACTTTATCCCAAACTTCAAGCGCTAGCACCAGAAGGAAATCGTCGTATGGGAGCAAATCCTCACGCAAATGGAGGCCTGTTGCTGCGGAATCTTCGGTTACCAGATTTTCGGGACTATGCAGTTGATGTGCCGGCACCAGGTGCAGTGGAGGCTCAGGACATGATTGAATTAGGCGGATATGTCCGCGATGTGTTCCGGCTCAACGCTGAAGAGAAAAACTTTCGGATCTTTGGCCCTGACGAAACCATGTCTAATCGTTTAGGTCGTGTGTTTGAAGAAACAAATCGCCAATGGCAGGCAGAAATCACTCCACAAGATGAATTCCTTTCCCGTGATGGTCGAGTCATGGATGGAATGCTTTCCGAACATATGTGTCAGGGATGGCTGGAGGGATATCTGCTCACAGGCCGACATGGTTTCTTTAACAGTTACGAGGCTTTCATACGTATTGTCGACTCTATGTTTGCCCAACATGCCAAGTGGCTTAAAGTTTGTTCACAGCTTCCATGGCGCCAGGATATCGCTTCCCTAAATTATGTACTATCCAGCAACGTCTGGCAGCAGGATCATAATGGCTTTACTCATCAAGATCCTGGCTTTTTGGATCACGTTGCCAATAAAAAAGCAGATGTTGTCAGGCTATACCTTCCCCCAGATGCAAATTGCCTTTTAAGCTGCTTCGATCACTGTATTCGCAGTCGAAATTATGTTAATGTATTGGTTACCAGCAAACATCCACGCCCCCAATGGTTAACGATGGAACAGGCCATCCGTCATTGTACACAGGGAATTGGCATATGGCAATGGGCCAGCAACGACGCTGGACAGGAACCTGACGTCATCATGGCCTGTTGCGGAGATACGCCAACGCTTGAAACCTTGGCTGCCGTAACTATTTTACGACAGTATATGCCTGAAATCAAAGTCCGAGTGGTGAACGTTGTGGACCTGATGAAACTACAGCCCGCCAGTGAGCACCCTCATGGACTTAGCGATGCAGATTATGACGCTCTATTCACAAAAGATAAGCCAATTATTTTTGCATTCCACGGCTATCCAACGCTGGTACACGAACTAACTTATCGAAGGCACAACCGCCAGCTCCATGTCCGCGGCTATATTGAAGAGGGCACGATTACCACGCCCTTCGATATGCGTGTTCAAAATAGTATAGATCGTTTTCACCTTGTGATCGATGTTATCAACCGGCTTCCGCAACTTGGCAATCGCGGTTCCTTCCTGATTCAACTCATGAAAGACAAATTGGTTGAACACAAACAGTATATTCGCGAATTTGGCGTGGATTTACCGGAAATTCAAAACTGGAAGTGGACACAGGAATAGTATCTTTCTACCATAGGATCTGAATTAAATACGCGAAAAAGCTTTCGGCTTCCCCATACCATGTGCAATTATATTTTTCTTGACATTTCTTCTGCTCATGATATAATAATATGGAATTCGGGGTGTGGCGAAGCTTGGTATCGCGCATGGTTCGGGTCCATGAGGCCCCGGGTTCGAATCCCGGCACTCCGACCATGCGGAGTATCATTAAAGGATCTGAAAAGGTCTGCTGATGATACTCCGCATTTTTTATGCTCAAAAGGGGTTTTTACCTGTTTTGTCGAACACCGCCCGCTCCCGGATGCACAGAAGCTTGACCTTGTGCCGGGTGAGCAGGTCAATGTAGCGTTGGGTCATGCCCCATTCCCGGCCTATCCGGGTCAGGCTGTGGACGAGTACCACGTCCACCTTACCAGTGGCAACGGCCTCGGTCACTTTCTGGAGCGCCGGGCGGTCTAAGGTAAGCCTGCTGCCGTATTCGTCTGCAGCGCCGATGATGGTATAGCCCGCCCGTTTTGCGTAAAGCTCAAGCAAAAACCGCTGGTGTTCCAAGGCGAAAGAATCCTCACGGGCGACACGGCAATAGAGAAATGCTCTCATATCCCACACCACCTTTACACCGCCGGGGCGTAGCTTAATGCTACGCCTTTTCTCGTTTCCAGCAGAATATCCCGCTCAGGGATCTTCCGGCGATCCGGCACCTCAAAGGCACCAATGCAGTTGTAGTGGATCGTCACCCGCTGATTGGTAACGCCGTCCTCCTTGACCGCAGGATAGACCTCGATATACTCAATGAGTTCGGCAACCATGCGCTTGGTGATGGCGGTAGCGTCGGTGTAGCGCCGCACCGTTTCCAAGAAGGTGTCCACATCCATCCGCTTATCTTCCAGCTTTTTCAGCTCCAGCCGCAGCGCCTTGATTTTCTTGGCGTTTTCGCCCTGCTCCTGCTCGTACCGCTTGGACATTTTGGCAAACCGGGCATCGTCGATCTTGCCGGACACATTGTCCTCATAGAGCCGTTCAAAGAGCATATCCAGCTCCCCGTCCCGGGCCAGCAGCCCATCCAGTTCCCGCTTCTTGCGTACCCGGTCATTTTCCGCTATCTTGGCGGAACGTCCCACCATCGCCTTGATGAAGTCGTTTTCGTATTCGTTAGCGAAGCAGGCCAGACGGTGTACCTCATAGAGCACGACTTGCTCCAAGAAGTCCAGCCGGATATAGTGGGTAGACGAGCACTTGCGGAGCCCGGAATTGTGGTTCTGGCAGCTAAAGAATTTAATATCGTGGTTGCCCTGGTTAAAATGGAAATTCAGATTGCTGCCGCACTCCGGGCATTTCAGATAGCCGGAAAAGGCGCTGGGCTCTTGGGTGACGGTGGGCCGCCTGCGCCGGGTAGTTTGCAGGCTTTGTACCTTTTTCCAAGTTACACGGTCAATGATAGGCTCGTGGACATTGAGGAAGATGGCCCGGTTCTCCTCCGGGTTTTCAATTCTGCGCTTCATCTTGTAGGACTTGGAGTAGGTTTTGAAGTTGATGACATCGCCGCAGTATTCCTGCAAAGTGAGGATTTTCTTAACGGTGGTGTGGTTCCACTTGGTAGGCTCCAATGTGCTTTTGGAGCCGCCCTTGCTGATCCCCTTGCTGGTTCGATAGGCCGAGGGGTTCAACGTCCCCATAGCCTCCAGCGCCGTGGCGATCTGCAAGGGGCCGTTGCCCTCCAAGGCCAGACGGTAGATGCAGCGCACCACCTCGGCGGCCTCCGGTTCAATCACCCAAAATCGAGGATCATCCGGGTTCTTGATATAGCCGTAGGGCGGCGGGGAGAGCGGAATCCCGGCGTTGCCCTTCATCTTGTTGACGATCTGGCGCTTTTTAGAGATGTCCTTGGCGTAGTATTCATTCATAATGTTCTTGAACGGGGTGAAATCATCTTCGCCCTCGTCGCTGTCCACGCCATCGGAAACGGCCACCAGCCGCACATCATGGAGCGGGAAAAACTCCTCAGTGAGCTTGCCCACCTCAATGTAGTTCCGGCCCAGCCGGGAGAGGTCTTTCACGAACACCGCCGAGATATACCCGGCCTCGATTGCGGCGATCATTTTCTGAAAGCCGGGGCGTTTCATGGTGGTGCCGGTAATACCGTCATCCACGAAAAAGATAGTGTCCGTATAGCCCTTGTCCTTGGCAGCCTTTTGGAGAATTTTCTTTTGGTTCTGGATGCTGTTGGACTCGCTGTCCATGTTATCATCACGGCTCAGGCGGCAGTAGAGAGCGGCTGTGCCGGTAGAGTTTTTCTTGCTTGACTGTTTCAAAATATCCTCCTTCCTGCAATCAAGCAAGAGGTTCTTATCTATGTATATTATACCTCTGCCGACTGCCCGTATTAAGGATGTCGATGGAACAGTTAAGCTGGCTCCAAATCGGCCAGCATCAGCTTCAACAGGATGTCACGCATGGACTCGCCTTTGTCCTTGTAGACGGGCGTGACAATGAATTGGATTTTGCCGACTTGATAGGTGTATTCCTCCTTGACGGGTACGGGATCTTCCATGTGGGGCCTCCTTCCAGAGCGATACGAAACAATGACCGACAGTCCCCCTTGTCTCGTGGGGAAACGCAGAAAGGCGGCACCTTCAGCGGTGCCGCCTTCTTGCCTTGCTCCACTTTGGGACAATTTGTCCCAGGGTCAGTAGGGGCTGTTTTCAAAGTGCTGCTGGGCCTCCTCCAGCCCGTAGAAATCAAAGACTTCATGGAGATCTGCCATCACGCGCCGGATGTCACCGGGGGCAAAACCGCAGCGTTCCATCGCATAGATGACATAGCCCCGGCAGGCGTTGTCACTCCACGGCTGAGAGTGCAGGGCCTCTAGTTCGGGATCACAATTCATGGGACTGCCTCCTTCATTAAATTTTGAGGACGCCGCGCCCATTTCCTTGGCCCGTCATAAGACAGCAATCCTCGGCACGGCGTCCCCACACAGCAGAGGCGGTGGCCCGGACGGTCAGGCGTCAAAACCTGCTCTGGCGGATCATGGCTGTGGGGGGCCTGTCCCACCTGCGGCGCTGGTGCTGAGCACCTGCCGCCGAGCTCCCCGCACTTGGTCGGGCCCGCCACTATTCTGCTGCGGAGAGGTCAATCACTACCTCTCATTTACCACCAGAAAAACAGGCCAAACGGACGGTCAAATCAGAAATTTTTTCTCAAATATTTTTTCATGCGCTCCAGGCCACAGTGAATGGAATCCCGGACGGCGCTCTTGCTTACGCCTTTATCCTGAGCGATCTGCCGAAAACTCATACCAAGGATCAGGTGGGCGTCCATCCAGCGGACCTGGATCTCCGGCAGAGAGTTGAGCGCGTTCCAGAGCCGGATGAACAGCTCCACCCGATCCAGCAGTTCCTGGGGCGTTGGCTCATGCAGGCAGGCTGAATATTCCAGCCCATCGTCACGGTCCAGGAAATAGAACGCCTTGTTGTAGCGCACCCGCTCGGCATAAGCCGCCTCAAACCGCTTATCGGCCCGGAGCTCCTCGGCCACCTCGTCAGAAACCTCTATGTACTCGTCGTGGGTGTACGACGGGTAAAAGTCTTTCAGATTGATGGTTGTCATTTGTATCTCCTCCGTTCAGATGGTTGGGGCGAATAGTAATCTAAACGGAGCCCCGGCGGGGATCGGCAGCGGGATCGCTCACGCCGGTCCTTGGGACAACGTGTCCCAAGGACCGAAACACGAAATGCGCTTATGCTGTACAAGCGCATGAAACAAAAAATTCACTTATATACTGCCAAATTTCATGTTCGCCGCCAGAATGGACGAACTTTTTTGGACAGGTTAGGGGGATGGTAAAAGGACACGGCGATACCTCCTGGACACCGCCGTATCCTTAAAAAAGGGCGACTTTAACACACCCCCGTATTCTCATTTTTTCAAAAAGAAAACGGCGGCCTTGATTGTTATTCAAAACCGTCGTTGGTCTGATGGTATTTTGTTTGTCCGGATAACTGCCAAACAACGGCCATATTATGTTAGAGAGGATGGATATGCTTATTTTCTATTAATCTTTACAACACTATTTCTTACTTTTAATTGCAAAAAGGAAACGAAGTACTTTGAAACGTCTACACACCTCGTATGCAAATATACAGCCGAGGAAACTTCCAAATAAAATGATTGTGTATTGGACATACGGCGGAATTTTGCACTGCAAAACATAAAATCCGATGCAGACAATCAAAGACTGATGGAACAAATAATATGCGAATGATGATGACGATAAATATTTTGTCCACTTGTTTTGAAAGTTCAGGTAATGCCGTCCTATGCCTAAAATGGCGAGAATGCTTATCCAAGAAGTTAAAATCATTGTTCCTCGAGCAAGTATGCCCGGCTCAAGGGAAGTTTGGAAAACCACAGTGAAAATGATGAGAATGCCTCCCAATATGGACAGCAGAACTCGTTGTCTATCTAAAAACGCCTGAACTGTTTCTTCCGATAAAATGAAATAGCCCAAAAGGAACAGCGAAAAATATTCTCCCATACTCTTCCCAG
>CABRZL010000054.1 GCA_902475435.1 uncultured Eubacteriales bacterium
ATGGAATGTTTAAATTGATATCGTCCAGCACATTCTTTTTGCGCTTGGAACCATAGCAGAAGGAGACATGATCGAACGTAATACTGCCATCGGGAATGTCCGTGACCGGATGTTCGGGATTGGTCAGAGAACTTTCATGTGTTAGGACTTCTGCAATACGGTCAGCCGACTCTGCAGCCATGGACACCATAACGAATACCATTGAAAGCATCATAATAGCAGATAAAATTTGAATGCCATAACTGATAAGGGAGGAAAGCTGACCAGTAGTGAGATCGGTACCGGCAGAGCCAATGATGACTTGAGCGCCGAAAAAACTCACAAGAAGCATGGCCAAATAGATACAGAACATCATAATTGGATTGTTGAGGGCCAGAATCTTTTCCGCCTTGGTGAAATTTTGCTGAACATTGTTCGAAGCACGGCCAAATTTTTTCTTCTCATAGTCCTCACGGACAAAGGATTTTACGACGCGGATTCCGGAAATATTTTCTTGAACGGAATTGTTGAGGGCATCGTACTGTTTAAAGATCCGTTTAAAGATTGGAAATACTATAAATGTGATTGCAAATAAGGCTACAGCTAGAATGGGGATCATAATTAGGAAAATGCACGCCATCTTTGGGCTGATAGTCATACTCATAATTACGGAAAAAATTAACATGAGCGGAGTTCGAATGGCAATGCGGATTATCATTTGAAAAGCCATCTGGACGTTGGTTACGTCAGTAGTGAGGCGCGTTACCAGTGAGGAGGTTGAAAAATAGTCAATATCTGCAAAAGCAAAATCCTGAACCTTAAAGTAGAGATCTTGACGAAGATTTTTTGCAAAACCACAGGAAGCAGTCGCTCCGGTTTTTCCGGACATGGCGCCGAAAAATAGTGAAAACATGGCCATAATAATCAATATGATGCCATATTTCAAAATCGGGGCCATTGTATTACCAGTCATTTCATCAATCAATTTCGACATCATAAGGGGAATCAAGCACTCCAATACAACCTCGCCTGCTACATAGAATGGCGTTAATAGAGATGGCTTTTTATATTCCCGAATACTCTTGGCCAATGTATGAATCATACGCGTTCCTCCTTGGAAATAATATGTTGGATAATCAACAATTAGGGGATAAAATAAAAAATCCTATCATCGTCCCAAATTTTTTTCAATACGAACCAGATAGCTCGATAATGTTTGTAGTTCCTCTTCAGAAAATCCTCTCGTGACGGTTTGCTCCGTTTGAAGTTTGTCTTCTTGTAATAAGGAGACGATTTCGTTTGAGTTTTCTGTCAAAACTAATTTTTTTAAGCGGCCGTCATAGTCGACCTTTTGTCGGGAGATTAGGCCTTTCTTTTCCATGAGCTTTACAACCTTGGAGACCGTTGAACGAGTTACCCCAAAGGTTTCTTCAATGTCTTTTTGAAAGACATCCCGTCCCAGATTAGTTTCTTCTGAAATATACGCAATCAGCCACGCGTTGGTTCCAGTCATATTGCTGAGCTGTTTATTGATTGGACTATTATCCATATGTCTGGAGATTAAGTTATTTACCATGCGAATTTGCATACCGATGGGAATTGGAGACTCCATATGTATCACCTTTGTTTTATATCCAACTATTTTGCACAACATATTATAAAAAGACCGGGGACGCATGTCAATAGAATTCACAAAAACTTAACAATAAAATATAGCAGATTGCACAAATTTCAATGGGGTTTATTTCGGCTTTAAATTTATTAAATGACGTTGCAGCAGTATAAGGCCCAGAAAAAACGCACCATACGCATTGATGGTGCGTTTTTCGGGCGCGTGTCCAATTTTAGGGTAGCATGGGGAAAAGAGACATCACAACTGTAGCGAGTATATTTCCTATAAATGTAAACAGTACCGTTGTCATCGCAATTGGAGGATAACCTTCCTTGTATTTGATTCCGGTAATGCTCATCATAGCGACAATTGCACCTGCAAAAGGCAAGGAATCTAAAACGGTTGTTGATAACATCAGAACACGGAATGCAGCGTCTGGGTCAACGCCCATGACGGGAATAAACGTCTGAGCGGCAGCGACAGCAGCAATCAGCATACCTGCGGCAGAAGCAGCAGCGCCCAACAGAAGAATGGCCATAATGCAAAGAGCAAACAGTGCGGGGCCAGGCATATTGAGGAAGAAATTCTGAATCAATTCAAAGGATGGAGCGGCCTCAATGGCGTATCCAAGCGTATAATTCAATAAAATGATGGCAGGGATCCCTGCAATTGTAACGCCGTCATTCATGCTGTTTACAACAGTCATAACACGGCTGGTGCCGTTTGCTTTTGGAATGTACATACCGTAGCAAATAATTCCGATGACGCAGCCGACGGCCATCGATAACCATGCAGCCTGAGAGAACCACAGATTGTAGCTCAAGGGAATAGATACCAATGGAATAATCGTTAAGATGACGGGGGGAAGATGTGTTTCATCCACAACTGCGGGTTGGAGCGGGCCGTATTCAAATTTCATTCCCGCCTGTACATCCTTGCTCATCATCTTGTTGATGTAGAAAGCAGAGGCGCCAAATACAAACACAACGAAGACCAAACCGGCAACGGTTCCGGACCAGGGGCCGACGTCATAGTCGCTTAAAACGCCTTGACACATGATGTTGGGGGCAGCTAAAGAGCCGGGGAGTACATTGCCTAACGTAGAGCCAAGTACCAGCATGACAGGCATATATTTGCGCGGAATATCTGCTTCTAACATAATTCCGGTAGCAATGCCGATCATGGTAAAGAGAGAGGCGAAGGGATCTACGCCTACATAGTTAAAAATGATGTTCATGATTATAACGCATACGAAACCAATCATACGCCGCTTCTGGGCCGTAGCGTTGCGGCCCAAAAGATTCAATAGAAACCTCGATAACGAATTTGCTGCGCCGGAATCAATAAACATTTTTCCAAAAATGGCGCCGAACAGATAAAGCGGTAGCAGGGTTGCGTGCCTACTTGTGGCATGATGGTCTCATTAAAAGTCTGAATTAGAGGCATACTGTTGGTTACAATTACCACAATACATGCGACCATCACAACGTAGGCCAGTTGGAATCCTTTGTAGGTAAAATAAATGACAATAAAAAATGCCACAATAATACCCAATAATCCAATTACGTCTGACATTGTTCTTCTCCTTTCATATATTCAGTTTTGTTGCGTGTCATTTCGGTAAACCGCGCATCAAGCATCTATACCTGCACTAGATGCCGAGCTGCAAAACATTGATACACAGAGTTTTAAGCCTGAACATATTTGTTTTTGAGACTGTGCATAAATGCCATCGTTCATTATCCAAGATTGATAAATATTTGTCAATGTGCAAAATCGATACGGTTCACATTTGGCGTACCGTTTTTGTCAAATATCGTTAAAATAATATAAAATCTTTGTTCCATTTCTGTGATGTAGAGGGGACATATGGTGAATGTACCGTTGATTCAAGTGGGTATGAATCATTGAAACCGCAAAAATTAAGAAGAGGATGTTTGCTTAAAGTCAAAAATTGCTGGACGTATGATTTACGTCCAGCAAAAAATGTAGATTTCTATTTCTACAAGATTGACCGTTTTTTAAGATTCCTGGGCAGAATTCTTTTCCTTGTCGCAATATTGAAGAAGCGTGGAAAAATCGCTGCATTCTGCCTGGAAATAATGCTTATAGAAGGATTGAGCGTCCTCCAGCATGGCGCGGGCCCGTTTAAGATTTTTAGGAACGCCGTCGCCTTTTATCAGCTGTCGGGCGGAGACGCAAATAGATTGAATAAACAGAGCGAATACGCCGTCAAGATAGTCGGTGAAGCCGTTGGAGCAGCGGTTTATAAAGAATAAATCCAACAAGTTCATTGTCATAACAGCACAGCGCATGCTCCAGTTCAATGCGGCGGCACGATCAACGTCAGGACCATGTCCATCATAGGCGTCTTTCCCTTTATAGTAGGCGCAGGAGAGGTTAAACATGGATTTCCAGGCTCCCTGTTCAGCTGCCTTTTTCAGAAGGGTAAAGTACTTTTCATAGTCCAGTTTTCCATATTCATCCGTTCTGTGTATGTCAGCCAGCATGTGCATTGCATCGGGGTGCCCGTCAGCAGCCGCCTGCTCAAAAAGTTCACAGGCTTTGTCTGCATCAGCAGCCAGTCCGTCCAATCCAAACAAATAGCGTTCACCCAACTCTTCAAGTGCGCTGGGATTTTTTTGTGCAGCCTCTTCCTGAAGCGTTTGAAGATCTAATGTGGCGTAAGATTCATAGGTAAAGGATGCAGAACGCAGACTGGATTGATTCCGCTTCCATGTCAAATATTTTTCAAAATATTCTTTTGCGCTTATCATTAAGAGTCCTCCTCGAATTCCGGTAGGAAATGATTACCTACCAGTTGCATTTGAGGATATTATATCACAAAAAATGAAGTTTCCTACCCTTAATTCCGATTATTTTACAATAGAAAAGAGTCCTGCATTTTCAAGCAGCGATTCTCGAATGGTTGTTTTTTTCTCTGGTGTCCGTTCAAGTAGCCAAATAATCTTGTCAGCCTCATTCAACATGATTTCAGCTATGACAAAGTGACACAAAAAGAAAAACCAGGGGTTCCCGTTGCAGCCGCAAGGAAACCCCTGAAATTTTATGCATAAGAAAAAGTATTTGAAAAAGTCTGATAGGGTTCTGGTACCGGAACGCCTTTTTGCGGTGTGATGCTTGGTGTATAGGCGGAATAGTACGAACCCGTAGGCGCCAAATTGACCTTGGCCCAGTTTTCTCCCACTGGTGTTTTGAAATCGGTCATAATGATCATATGCCAGATCTTCCAGCCGTCATCTTCCCGAATAAAGTCTATTGCGTACTTTTCCCAGACCCAGTATGCTTTTGGACCCTTCTCCGGGTCTATCTCGGTACAAGAGCCCAGAGAATAAAACATACCTTTTGCAGTCTTCTCGTCCTCAGCCAGTTCGATGACAGGCGTGGTGATGGTATGTACCATAGCGGTGCCCGCGCCCCACATTTCGCTGTCTTTTTTGTTGCCCAGCTCTTCAGGAAACAGCTTTCGCATAATTTCATTGCCGGTGCGGGTATCTTCCTCGCCCTGCTCAACCAAATAATGATAGATAGATTGGTATCCGCTGAATTTCTTGTCATTTGTGGTCAAAACCGGAACGGCAGTACTCTGGCACCAGAACTTTTGCATGGCTTCGTCAAAGCGTTTATAGTAAGTGAGGAATGCATATTTGCTGATCACATTTTCCACCTTACGCAGATTTGTGATTCTGGATGCAAGCTGTTCCTTGGTATAATTCCCCATAGGAATGCCTCCTGTCGGTATTATTCGGATCAGATCACCAGGAAACTTCCGCTTGATCGGATACTTAAAGTATAGCGAACATTTGGACATTATGCCACTGACAAAAAGCCAACTTTTGATGTCATTTTATAAACCTGCTGAGAGTCGTGGTTTTGATGCCATATGATCAGAAGATGTCAGTAGAAGCATAAAAGAAGATGTGATATAGTGGAATCGGATCAGATCACGGGTACATAAAAGGAGGAACAGATATGACAGATTATGAGGCTCTGTCCAGAGCATATGACGTTTATCAGATCAAGAATGTTATGGGACGCCATGCTTATTATCATGCTCTGGGAACGCACCGGGCGGAGCTGGATGAGATCTGGTCAAGCCGGGAGGATATCTCCTGGGGCAATAATCAGGGCTTTTGGATAGGGCGTGAGACGTTATACAGCTATTACGCCGATGCCAAGGATAAGCAGGATGAAGCCACGCTGCGCTGGATGGCGAAGATCAATCCGAATATAGATGTGAAGCCGGAAAATTTTCAGTTAGGCGCCCTTCTGATGCATTCGTTGACCACGCCGCTCATTGAGATTGCGGAAGATGGGGAGACGGCTCAGGGAATGTGGTATTCTCTGGGACAGGTTACCAATGCCGGGTTGGATGGCGAGGCTACAGGGATGTGGATGCATGAACGATATGCTGTGGACTTCATACGAGAAAATGATCAGTGGAAAATCTGGCACTTTTTTGTTGGAACAGACCTTTCCTGTGAAGCAGGGAAGCCGTTTAGCGGTGAAATGAGGCCGGCCGATCCTGTTGCGGCAGATGCCATGCGAGAGATTATGGAAGCGCTGCCTAAGCCCACGATTGCCAAGGAAGTCTATCATTGTAAATATGGCTGGCATGAAGAGCCGCATTTTCCGGTTCCGTATGCCACCCATACCTCTGAGCTCAGTTACGGCCCGGAACGCTATTTATAAGGAGGATATACGATGGATAAGTTCAATGGACTGAGTCTGGAGGCCCATCGCATTGCCTCCATTCCACAGATTGAAAACCTGATGGCAAGGCACAGTTACTATCATGCTGCCAATATGAATTCCAATGAATTGGAAGATATTTGGTCCAAAGAGCAGCCGGATGAGACTTCCTGGCAGCAAAACTTTGGGTTTTGGAAATCTATGCCGCATATGTATCGGTATTATGGAGAGGGGCACGATGTCACCGGCGAGTATCTCCGGCAACAGATTGTGGAGGCACGGCCAGAGCTGGAGGAGGACTTAAAGCATGTAGATGTCCGCCGTCTGGTGGAGATGCCCGTTCATACGCTGACCACATCCATCATTGAGGTGGCAGAGGATGGAATGAGCGCCAAGGGATTATGGTATACACCCGGTTATGCGCTTCGGCGGAATTATCTGGAAAACAGCGCTTCGGCCTGTTGGATGTGGGAAAAATACGGCGCTGATTTTGTGTGGGAAAATGGAGCGTGGAAGTTCTTGCATATTCAGATTGGGATGGATATCATGGCGAACTTTGGGGAAAGCTGGGCTGATCCCAAACCTCCTCGTCCGCCTCAGCCCAAGAAAGAGCCCGAAAAAGGGAAGGATGGGAAAGAGCTGAAGAAGTCACCGGCTATGGGAGGCGGATTGTCTCAGCCGCCGGATGGGCCTGGCAAGTATTCTGTCTACAGCCGTACTCGTGTGCCTTCTGAATATCCTAAGATTCCTGAGCCTTATCGAACACTTGAGGAAACATTCTCCTATTGATACGGCGGCTGCCGCCCCATGTGGGACGGCAGCCGTTATTTTTATTCTTCAGCAGTTGGCGCGGGAGCGATTTCTAATCCCTCTTTTGGGGTAATGGGAAGCCAAACCTCGAAATAGCCGGTCAGTTTATTGTCCTCCAACACAGAACAGATCAAATTACCCCGGGCGTTCCCTGCAACCGTGAGCCCTTGTTCTCGTGCGTAGTCCATCATAAATTTTAGATGCCGGGGAGAAAAGGCGTTTTTTCCGGAACTGGTAAATACAGAGTGAATGCTGGGTTCTGACGGAAGATGGACGACCGGAGGATTCAATGGAACATTGAGTTCTTTTACGTAGTCCATACCCAGGGAAAAGCCCCAGGCATAATTGTCAGTCTTATTTTCCAGATCTTCCTGGCCAATTTCAAAACATCGATGGGTGAGCGGCATATACTGAAGCCATTGGTGAGAGAGCTCTTGCAGTTCTTTACTGTTATCGTAAATAAAATTGTATCGGTTCAGATATCGCACAATTTCCGGCGAATATACCAGATCACATTTTCCCAACAGAGGTTTCGCACGTCGGACCTCCTTCAGGTATTGTCTGGCACGACGCAAAAGAAGTTCCTGACGGCGGATTGTAGCTTCAATCTCGCTGTCTTTGTCCTCCATCATGGAGATAATGTCTTCATAGCTGCTTTTGGAGACAATGCGGGCTACCTGTTCAATACCGAAACCGAAGTTCTTGTACCAAAGGCAGTCAATCAGGAAATTGATATCCCAGGGCTCATAGTAACGGTAATCGTTGGCTTGGTCTTTGACCGGTTTTACTACGCCTTTTTTTTCATAGTACCGCAATAGATCGGGAGATATTCCCAATATTTTTGCAACATCGCCAATTTTATATCTCAAACAGTCCGCCGTCCTTTCTGCGTTCCCATTTTGCAGTCTTCCTAAAAAGGGGGTAGTCTGCCTGCAAACAATATTATTATAGCAAAAAAAATAAAATTTGCAAACGGCACTTGACCTTAGAACTGTTCCAAGGTGTAAAGTATAAATATGCAGAGAGTCCTCAAAGCTTCAGGGAAGACCTGGTATGTATTGGGGCTGCTTAACTACATATACTTTATCATAATTAGGAGGAATATACCATGGCTTATATGCCCAAAGAGAAATGCCACCAATATCTCGATGATTCTAAAATGGTTAAGATTTATGATCTGTCCCAGCCCTGGGGTACCGATACTCCCTTGTGGCCATTCCCAGGCGCACGTCAGGATTTGCAGTTCCCTCGTGGACAGTATTTGGGCCGGTTCCACAAGAGAACCATGACTTACACCGGAACACTGCATGCCGGTACGCATATGGATGCGCCGAACCATGTGCTTCATGAGGAAGAGGTTGACCGTGAGAGAAACGGATACACCCTGGCTGAGATTCCGTTAAATCGCTGCATAGGCTCCGGTATTATTGTAGATATGCGGTATCTCCGGGATGAGTTTGAAGAGAAGTGGAAGGCTGCGGATGGCGATCCCGCTAAAATGGGCGATATTTGGCATATCATTATGCCGGAGGAACTGGAAGCAGCCTGCAAGAAGGACGGCTTGGAGATCCGGGAAAACGACTGGGTTGTGATCAATACTGGCTTCCATCATTATTGGAGAGTCAACAACGATAAGTATTATAACTATTATCCCGGTGAGGGTCCGGAATTGGCAAAATATTTGACCGAAGAAAAGCACATCAAAGGTATTTCCGGCACTTGGGGGGCCACGGATGCACCATTGTGGCATGATCCGTTGTCCGAGCAGATGCCTTGGCTGGATAAGGCTTATCGGAAGGCAACTGGAAAGGATCCCAGCATTTTATATCCGGACTATGAGCCTTGTCATCGTATTTACATGCAGCATGGTGTTTGTACTGTAGAAAATGCCGGTGGCGACATTGATGAAGTGACTGGCAAGCGTATGACCATTGCAGCATTCCCGTTCCGTTGCGAAATGGCAGACGGTGGCTTTGTCAGATTGGTAGCTTGGGAAGAGGGATCTTTCTAAACATTATCTAGTTTTTTCAGCCATACATATGATACAAGCCGGAGTTTCTCTTTCCGGCTTGTATCACTGTGAACATCTAAAAATAAGCGAATGAGGAGTTTTATGATGAAAACCCTAGGGGACATTAAGAAGATTGCCGTCCTGGGCGCTGGGACCATGGGCCCTGGTATTGCGCAGACTTACGCTATGGGCGGATATTCGGTTGTCATGTGGACTCGGTCGGAGAAGACGCGGGAAAAGGCTCAAGCGGCGCTGCATTCTCAGCTTGAGACGTTTGCCCAAGAGGGCGAGATCAATGCAGATGATGTAGAGAAGATTTACGACCGTGTGCGGTTTGCGTTAACTGTAGAAGAAGCAGTAGATGGAGCAGATTTCATCCAGGAGACGATTGTTGAGAATCGGGACGCCAAAGCCGCGCTGTATGAACAGTTGGCGGCCTGTGTTCCAGACGATGTTATTATTGCATCCAATACCTCTGCACTCAATATCTTTGAGATTGTGCCAGAGAAATTGTTGCCGCAACAGATCATTTGCCATTGGTATGCGCCGCCGCAGCTGATTCCTCTTGTGGAAGTGGTCAAGAGTGAGCAGGCCCCGCAGGAATTTGCTGACATTGCCATGGAACTTCTCAAAAAGTGCGGTAAAACTCCAGTTTTGATGAAGAAGTTTATTCGAGGATATATCGTAAACCGTCTACAGCAGTGCCTGAATCAGGAGATTTTCTATTTACTGGAGCATGATTACTGCGATGCAGAAGCGATTGATTTGGCCTGTAAGGCCAGCTTTATTCCAAGAGCTTGTGTGTTGGGTCTGTGTAAACGCATGGATTTTGGCGGCGTGGATATGACGGCAAATAATTTCCGCAACCACAGCTACGAAATGCCCCATCCACCCAAGTCTGAAGTAATCCCCAACGTACTTGCCGAAATGGTGGAAAAGAACGAGTTGGGAATTAAGACCGGAAAGGGCTTTTACGATTATTCCAACGTGGATATCGAGGAATTAAAAGCAAAACGGGATAAACAACTGTTTGAAATATTCCGTTTGGAGAAAAAATTCCTGGAAGATCCTGTCTAATATTCCAGCCGGATCACGCAGTGCAAGTTTGAGAGCATAGAGCCGCAAGCTCTGTTTCCTCTTGAATGTCGTTCTATGCGGAACATCTGGTAGGGAGGAGTTCCTTTTGGATCTTTGTCTGTTTTCTGGATATGCAAGACTGCCGTCCAATACCACTGCTCAAAAAATTTACGAAGAACTGGTATTGGTCATGGTAATTGATATGGTAACTGGTGTTGTGCACAACGCAGAATGTACTATGGTCACAGGTCTTGCGAAGGAATTTGTCAGTAAGTTAATTATTGGCTATGATATGAAACAGGGAATTGACCCCCTGGTGAAAGAGCTGGAGCATAGATATCAGGGACACCTGAAAAAGGCTCTGGCCAGTGCGATCCGAATGATCGGCAGTCAATATGCCGAGATGCTGCGGACAGAATCGGATCATAAATAGATGCTGTTTTGGTAAATGACTGTCGGAGTCCCCGACAGACCCAATGCCTAAAAGCCGGCGAAGCACAGGCAGAATGCTTGTGCTTTGGTCGGCTTTTCTTTTTCCTTTGAATAACAAGATTGAGGTGTGAGAGCAATGAACCCTTTGCAACTTGCCGGACTGATTCTGACGATTGTGCTGATTTTGGGGCTGAGCGTCTATTCCGGGATGAAAAATAAAAAGCCGGGGCAAAAAAATGGCTCCGTGGTGGTAGCGGGAATTATAATGGGAACCCTGGTAGGAGGATCTTCGACCGTGGGAACAGCACAGCTTGCTTATGATTATGGTATGTCAGCCTGGTGGTTTACCCTTGGAGGCGGTATTTCCTGCTTGGTGCTGGCGTTGGGCTTTGTGAAGCCGTTCCGTCACAATGGTGGACATACGCTTGTGGGGATGATTAACAATGAGTTCGGATCTACAGCAGGCGTTTCCGCTTCCATTCTCAGTGCAATTGGTACTTTTATCAATATTCTTTCCCAGATGATTTCTGCATCGGCAGTGTTGGCGGTCCTGTTTCCCAATATGGGACTGGTTCCGGAGCTAATTATCACTACAATATTTATGATCCTCTATGTGGTCATTGGCGGAGCCAAAGGTGCCGGCATGGTTGGCGTTCTGAAGTTGGCGCTGTTGTACCTGGCGATGATCGGCAGCGGAGTTCTGGCCATCTCACTGAGCGGCGGAATCGGTGGATTTGTTGATATGGTGCATGGGATCGATAATCCAGAGGGGGTTCATTTCTTTAGTTTGTTTGCACGGGGACTTGGAACCGATCTTGGAGCGGGGATATCTCTGCTGTTGGGTGTTTTGACAACACAGACCTATGCGCAGGCGGTATTGTGGAGCAAAACCGATCAGACGGCGCGGAATGGGGCGTTGATCTCTGCATTCCTCATCCCGCCAATTGGAGCAGGCGGCATCCTGGTTGGTCTGTTTATGCGAGCCACACATCCTGGCATTGTGGCTAAGACGGCGTTGACATCCTTTGTTTTGGAATATATTCCGCCAGTGTTCAGCGGTATTGTACTGGGAACCTTGTTTATTGCAGTGGTTGGTACCGGTGCCGGGTTGGCGCTTGGCATTTCATTCATCATTAATGAGGATATCGTCAATCGGCTGACTCATAAGTTTGATGGAGCCATGAAACAGCGTCTGCTGGGCAAACTCTGGATTGTGCTGATTTTGATTGTGGCCTGTGTGCTTTCCAGTGGTTCCCTGGGAGATCTGATTCTTGGATTTGCATTTATGTCTATGGGCTTACGCGCTGCTGCGGTGTTTGCACCACTGTGCGCCGCATTGTTTTTCCCTGGAAAGGTAGATCGGTATTGGGCAATTGCGTCGATTATTTTGGGGCCGATTGCAGTGTTTATCGGAAAGTTGGTGGGTGTATCCTTTGACCCCTTGTTTATTGGAATTGCAGTTAGCGCGCTATTGATTTTAGGTGGAGGCATTTATAAAAAAGTACATTCCAACAAGCTGATTTCAGGTACGTGATGGAAAAGGAACGGAATCATATTTGATTCCGTTCCTTTAAAAAATTTAGATCAGTTTGCCGCTGCGGGACAAACAGAAGTTGTGCATCCAGCGCATAAGCACCATGGGCACAATACATATGATTGCACAAAGAATGAATACTGGGGTGAAGGAAACCGTATTTCCTACAACGGAGGCGACTTTGCCGAATACTACGGATGAAGCGGCGATGGAAATCAATACAAGCCCGTAATTGGTACCCGAATTAGCTGCTCCAAATAGTTCCGTAGAGATAACAGGATTGATGCCGGAGGTGCCGCCATAGGTAAATGAAATGAGAAATACGGCCAGAATATATAGCGGACCGGAGGCAGTAATCATCAGAAAGCATGCCACTGCGGAAACAATGCAGCAGATAATAATGGAATTTGTACGACCCAGGCGGTCAGAGATAGCAGGCGCTAGAATTCGACCCAATGCATTGGCGATGCCGGTGGACATGACGGCTGCCAATGCCAGATTTGTCGATAGGCCGCGATCCATGGCAATGGTTTTAATATACGGGATGATGACGAGATATGCGGCAGAAGAAAGAAACATCGAGATGATTAAAAAATAATATAAAGGAGTTTTGAGCATCTCATTTGGTTTAAACTGTTTGAATTCATCAGCACGCAATACCTTTTTTGCCTCATGCATGTAATATTTTGGATCTGGTTGTGTAATCCCCAAGGAACTGATTACGCAGATGATGAGAAAAATCAAGGCTAAAATTTCAAATGTGCTGGAAACACCAAGATTGGCAA
>CABRZL010000055.1 GCA_902475435.1 uncultured Eubacteriales bacterium
CCGGCATTCCCGGTTACGAGAAGTGCCCCCGGTTCGAGCGTGCTTATCAGTCTCCTCGTGCCATGTTGGCAAAATTCGACGCCCATGTGGCCGCTAAGAAGTAATTGATCCGCAAACCGCCTCCCCCGTACCCTGCGGTGCGTGGGGAGGCTTTCCCCCGATATTTTGTTATATAGTTAGGAGTGTTTCAAAATGGCTCATCTCAATCGTAAAATCGGCATTCCCTCCTTTGATCTTACCGGCAAAACCGCCATCATCACTGGCGGCACCCAGGGACTGGGCTTTGGTATGGCCTGTGCACTGGCTGCTTACGGCGCCAACGTAGTAATTACAGCCCGCACGGTTGCCAAGGTTGAAGACGCTGTGGCTGACCTCAATGAAAATTATTGCAAAGGTGGCCGTGCTTTCGGAATCCCTGCCGATTCCAGCAAACTAGAAAACGTCAAAATGGTAATTGAAAAAACTGTCGAGGAATTTGGCGAGTTAAATATTCTCATCAACAACGCTGGTATTTCCGGTCCTACCGCACTGATCGTCGAAAATCGGGAAGGCCGCAAGGAATACACCCCCGCGGACTTCGAGAAGGTTATTGCCACCAATCTCACCGGTACCTTCATGTTCTGCCAGGAAGCCGCTCGTCAGATGATTAAACAGAATGCCACCAATGGCAAAAAAGGCGGCAAAATCATTATCACAGCTTCCGTTGGCGGCTTCATCGGCGGCAAGGGCGTTGTCGGCTACGGCGCCTCCAAAGCTGGCTGCCTGAGCTTAGCTCGTACCATGGCCAACAACTTCGGTCGTGAGAACATTACTGTGAACTGCATCTGCCCCGGCTATGTCGTCACCCCACTCAACGAGGAATTTTTTGTGGACAAAGACGGAAATCCCACTGATTATTACAAGCAGCAGTCTAAATCTACTTCCGTACGTCGTCTCGGTACCATTGAAGAAATTGCAGGTCCAGTATTAGCTATGTGCTCTGATTCTTTCAACTATATGACTGGTACTTATCTTTTGGCTGACGGTGGCCAATCGATCCCCGCTGAATAATTGGAAAGGAGCCGCTTTTCGTGGAATACAAAAATATCAACTATTCCGTTGTTGACGGGATTGCAACCATTCAATTGAACCGCCCCAAGGCGCTGAACGCACTGAACTCCGAAATCAATGCTGATATCATGTCTGCAATCAATGAAGTGAAAGCGGATTCCTCTGTGCGTGTTTTAATTGTAACCGGGTCGGAGCGTGCTTTTGCAGCAGGCGCTGACGTAAAGGAAATGGCGGACGCTACTCCCCGCTACGCACATGATTTCTGCGGACTTGCCATTGAAATCAACAATATTCTCGAATCTCTGCCCATTCCTACCATCGCTGCCGTTGGCGGTTATGCTTTCGGTGGCGGCTGTGAAATGACGCTCGCCTGCGATTTCCGCGTTGGTGGTAGTCGTACCACACTCAGCTTCCCTGAAGTGGGTCTGGGTATCATCCCCGGCGCCAATGGTTGCGCCCGTGCCACCGCCATTCTTGGCCCCGCCAAGGCCAAAGAGCTTGTCATGCTGACCGAAATGGTTCCTGGCAAGAAGGCTTACGAACTCGGCCTCCTCAACTGGTATGTGGAAGGCGACGCTGCCCTTGACGCTGCCGCTGCCGAAGCCAAGAAGGCGTTTAAGGCTGCTAAGAAAGTCGGCGCAGATAATCTTGAGGAATTAAAAGCAGCCAACAAAGCTGCCGAGGCCGCCGCTGCCAAAGCCGAGTACGACGCCATTTATGCTAAAGCTGTTGAAGTAGCAAGGGCACTGATTGCAAAACCCGCCTGTGCTTTGGCATCTGCAAAAGCTGCCATCAATAAAGCTGCAATCGAAACGGTGGCCGCAGGAAAAGCAACTGAAACTACGGAGTTTACCCTTTTGTTTAACACTCATGATCAAAAAGAAGGTATGGCAGCTATGATTGAAAAGCGGCCAGCAGTGTTCACAAACAACTGATAATACAGGTAGGCGCTTTCTGAATCCAGGAAGCGCCTAGTCTTCGTTTTTATCCGTAAATCTGTTGACATTCTGACATTTTCCTGAGATAATGTAGAGTGCGTGAGATACTCAAGTTATCTCATTTTGGGGAGGCCATTCGCCCCCGGAAATTATTACACAAAGGAGTCTTTCATATGGCTATTCAGACAATTGCTGTACTCGGCGCCGGTCAGATGGGTTCCGGTATCGCGCAGATTGCTGCTGCCAACGGCTACAAAGTAATCATGCGTGATATTAAACAGGAATTCTGCGACAAGGGCATCAATACCATCAAAACCGGCCTTGAGAAGCAGGTTGCCAAGGGCAAAACCACACAGGAGGCCGCCGATGCCATTTTGGCCAACATTACTACTACAGTAGACCTGGAGGGTGTAGCTCCTGCTGATTTTGTCATCGAAGCTGTTCCCGAAATCATGAGCTTGAAGCAGGATACCTTTAAACAATTGGGCGAGATCTGCAAGCCTGACGCAATTCTTTGCACCAATACTTCCTCCATGTCCATCACGGAGATTACCGGCGGCTGCAAAAACCCTGAGCGTTGCATGGGTATGCATTTCTTCAGCCCTGTCTATGCTATGAAGCTGGTAGAGATGATTCGCTCCGAATACACCTCCGACGCTACCGTTGAAATTGTCCGCGAAGTTTCTCAGAAGATGAAGAAGGTTCCTGTGCTCTGCCAGACCGACACTCCGGGATTCATTGTCAACCGTTGCCTGTTCGCTTTCATGTTGGAAGCTATTCATGAATATGAAGACGGCGTTGCTACAATTGACGACATTGATACTGCTATTAAACTCGGCTTGAACCATCCGATGGGTCCCTTTGAGATGATGGATCTGTCCGGTCTGGACACTTTCCCCCATGTCACCGAGATTCTGGAGAAATTGCCGGTCACCTCTTGGGCATGCCCTGAGTCCGTCAAAGCCAAGATTGCTGAAGGCAAATACGGCCGTAAGACCGGCGAAGGCTGGCATAAATATAATTAAGTTCATTGTCGAATACTCGATATCAATCTTTTTGAAAGGATGCGTTACTCATGAATGTCAAAGACATTAAGACCATTGCCATGTATGGCGCTGGTACCATTGGCGGCGGTTTCGCTGCTTACTTCGCTTTGAAGGGTTTGAACGTCAACGTTTACGTCCGTTCCGAGGCTTCCAAAGAGCGTGCTATTCCTCACATTCAGGAGCCCATTGACTCCTACGTAAAGTACGGCATCATTGATGACGGCCAGAAAATCTGGGATAAAATCAAAATTACCACAGATCCTGCCGAGGCCTTTACCGGTGTATATTTCGTCCAGGAAAATGGCGCCGAGAATCTAGAGCAAAAGCATCAGATGATCGCTGTTATGGAACAGTATTTGCCTGATGATGCCATCATCGCTTCCTCTTCTTCCGGCACGCCTGCTACGAAGATTGCTTCCGAGGCAAAGCACCCTGAACGGATTCTTGTAGGCCATCCCTTTAACCCTGCCTATCTGCTGCCTCTGATCGAGATCTGCGGCGGCGAGAAAACCTCCCCTGAGGTCATTGAGCAGGCCCGTGAGTTCTACAAGATGTACGACAAAGCTCCTTGCGTCCTGAAGAAGGAAAAGAACGGCTTTATTGCAAACCGGCTTATGCACGCTCTGTGGCGCGAAGAAATCGCCTTGGTTACGGAGGGCGTTTGCTCCATGGCTGATGCTGACGACGCTTGGACCTTCGGCCCCGGCATCCGTCTGGCTGCCTTTGGCCCCGCTATGAACTATGAGCTGGGCGGCGGCGAACTGGGTCTTAAGGGCTGCGCCATTAAGTTCGGCGCTATGACAGATGCCGTCTTTGCCGACATTTCTGACATGAAGAAAGTCCCCGATACTTGGGCTGAACAGTCCGGCGAGGAGATCGGCCCCGAGATGGCCGGCTTCCCCGATGTCATTGGTCATACCAAACCTGAGATCGCTTCCTTCCGGGACAACATTATTATCAACGTGCTGAAGATGCACAAAAAACTTTAATTTACAAAACGGGTTCCGCAGTTGCGGGACCCGTTTTTACTTACCATTTGACCAAATGCATGGAAACAAATAGCATTAAGCTCCGCTTAAGCGGAGCTTTTTTGTCCCCTGCATTTAGAATTTCTATACAAGGATATTTGTTTTAATTTGTATGAACTGAATATTGTAAATATAGTTTAATTTTGGTAGAATTTAATTGTAACACAAAATATCAACTATACCTTACAGGAAAGGAGCTTTGTCATGAGCAGCATAATAAACCCGGATGAACAAACCCGTCAACAGGCGTATTTAAACATGAAAGCCAGCCAGAATGCCCTAAACAACATACCAAGCGGAAACAAACAGCAAGGACGCCATGACCGCAAAGCCCTCGTCTCCGCATTGGCTATTTTGGCCGCACTGGTCATAGCATTTATTCTGTTAAGCAGTTTAAAAATTTTTTGATCGAAAATCCGGCAACGACACCAACTTTATTGCTCAATAATGGGAGATACAAATATGAAACGACTATGGTTTTTCGCTGCGGTAGCGCTTCTGCTGTCCGGTTGCACAGGAGAGTTGGATCCCCAATGGCTGGCCAACCCCAGCTATGCCGCCGTCCACTACCGCTGCCAAACAAGCTTTCAGCATATGGCTGGTAATGGGTCGTATATAGTTGGCGCCAATTTGACCTTGCAGAGTGCAGACAGAGGCCTATACCTCCTTGTGCCTGATGGCAATACCATGATAAGTTCATTTATCTCAGATTATCACGGCTTGGAAAATTATGATTTATTGGGTATAGATGATGAAAACTGCATCTGGATTGCAGGACATAACAGTGAAAACCACGGTCTAGCCCTGCAACTCAATTTAAACGGCCAGGTATTGTCAACTCTAGATTTTGGAGAAAATGTCTGCCCCACCGGTATATTTTCTTTTACATGGGATCCAAAATACTACTATTTTCTGGTTCAGTTTCTATCAGTTGATACATACGGAACCTAATTCCTGGTGTTTGATCGGCAGGGAAATCCGGTCTTTTCCCAATCCTTACCGGACCTTTGTGCCCCCACCCAAGGCTATTTGCCCCGGGAATCAGAATGGGCCGAAGAACTGGAGGGTCGAGACGAAGATTACCTCATGTCGATGCTCTTTCCGGATGGCCCTATCAACGATGTCGTGCTTACTCGGCTGCAGGACGGTTCCCCCACCGTATTGATTTTTCGCAAATCTCCCATTGATGGCGAATGCTATGGCATCATCTGCCCCATCCGTGAAAACTTTTCTATTGAACCGGTCTATTCCTATTCGGTGGATCTTACATCCGGAATGCGTCTTGGGATTCCAATTCCCTCTCCAGATCCATCCTATGATCTACTAATCGCCAATCTGGATGGTCTTTTGGGCATCCAGATTCAGGAACAGGCCAGTGTTCCTTTGGCTTCCTGGGACACTTTGAATTACCCGGTGATGGAGTTGGCCTATCTCTATGCACCAAATGCGCTTCTCCAAAGTGCTTTAGGATCGGACGGAGTTTGGCTTTGCCATTTGGACACTGATTCCGCTTGTAATATTTATTCAAAGTTCTTTCCCATTTCTTAATCATTTCCTGATATTAAATCTTCTTTCCAACAGCATGCACTTTTTTCTATCCAACGAGGTTGTCCGCAAATTTTGCCCTACAAATTGTTTTTATCTCTTGATATGTTACAATTCTATTAAGTATTTCTTGTGAATTATCCCAAGTAGACAAACGAATTGTGAACTTTTATAATGATGCATATGAAAGGTGCATAAACCGCTTCAAGAAAGGAGATCTGAGAAATGAAAAAGAAACTTCTGACCATGCTGCTGGCTCTAGCAATGCTGTTGAGTCTGATGGCAGGATGCGGCACACCCAATTCCGCTGTAAGCAATTCTTCCGTGCAGGAAACAGCAGTGGCTGCTCCCTCCAACACACCTACGGAAGTGTCCCCCTCTTCTGAGCCGGAACCTGCTGACTCTGTGGAGGAAAGCACAAGTACTGCTGAATCCTCTGTTGTAGAGGAGCCTGTAGAATACGCTTCCATGGCAGACAAATATGCCGCTATGAGCCGTGAAACCAATGAAGACTATAAGGCCCTTCAGGAAGGCGTTGGCACAGAAATTACCTATCCTTTAAAAGACGGAGACACACTGACCATGTGGCGCGTATTCTCCGCATTCATTTGGAGCGGTTTGATGGAGTCTTATGCGGATATGCCCACACTGCCTATTATTGAAGAAGCAACAGGTGTGAACATGGAATTTATTGAATGTTCTGATTCTGCCGCTTATGAACAGTTTAATCTGACCATTGCATCTGGCGATTATCCGGATCTCATGGCGATGGACTACTTCCCGGGTGGTGTTGAGGCAGCCTATGAGGAGGAGATAATTATAGATCTCACAGACCTTGTAGATGAACACATGCCAAACTATATGGCTCTTGTAGATACGATGGATGACTACACGCTCAAGAGCATCTACACAGACGACAACCGTATTCTCCGTATTTGGACTCTAGCTTCTGACATGGTATCTGAACAGGGGCTCAGCTACCGCTCCGATTGGGCAGAAGAATTTGGTATGTCCGCTCCCGTCACCGTGGATGACATGTTCGATTACCTGACAGCAGTAAAAAACAAGTATAATTGTACCTATCCTATTTTCATTGACAATTCCGCCATATTAGAAGGTTTTACCGGTGCCTATGGAACACCAGGCGTCAATCTCGGCTGGACGGATCTCGGCATGATGATGGATGGTGACACTGTTGTTTCCACTTTGACAGATGCACGGTTTAAAAACTACATTGCGGGGTTCCACAAATTTTATGAAGCAGGCCTGATTAAAGACGACTTCTATTCCGAATCCTATGGCCCCGATTACATCAACAGCTATGTCTCCAACGACCAGTGCGCAGTGACCTCCATCCGTGGCGACAAATTCCCCACCATGACCGAAGCCGCTGTTTCTCCTACGTTCCGTTTTGAGGCTATGGCTCCCTTGGTGGAAAATGAGGGTGACACCTATAAATTCCGTATGAAAATGAGTCACACCGGCAATGGCAATATGTCCATTACCACCGGTTGTGATGACCCCGAAATGGCTTTGGAATTCATGAACTGGTTTTATACTTGGGATGGATATATGGTTACCAACTATGGCGAGGAAGGTGTATGCTTTGAGTATAATGAAAACGGTGATCCCGTATACACCGACTTCATTGTCAACAATCCAGACGGTTATAATACCATGAACCTCCGAAACATGTATACCAATCCAGTTTTTAATAACTATACCAACGCCACCGCCGTATTCTACACCTATGATGAAGTCGAACTAAGCGCTTTTGATATCTGGAACAGCAACGGTACCGACGAGTGCTCTCTGCCCACTTTGTCTCTTACAACCGACGAAAACACGGAATACGCTAATATCGCTACCACGGTCTACACCTATGCCACGGAACAGATTCTCAAGTGGATGATTGGAGAGGAAGATCTCACCGACGAAAGTTGGAATGCCTATGTGGATCAATGCAATGCCATGGAACTTCCTCGCTGTGTGGAAATTTACCAGACGGTTTATGACCGAATGTACAAATAATTCTCTCAAAGTACGCTGCTTTTCTGAAGCAGCGTACTTTAATAGCTACTGCCAATCAAAACCATAGATCGTATTACAGAAATCATGAAAAAGCAATTGCATTTTGTTATTTTTGTGCTACAATAGAGATAGTCAAAAATAGCGTCAAATTGGACGCTTAACTTAAGAAAGGAATGATTTCCCATGGCAAAGACAATCATTACCGCCGCTCTGACTGGTGCCGTTACCCCTGCTGGTTACGACATCCCTGAGACTCCCGCTCAAATCGCCGAGTGCGCTTATGAGTGCTGGAAAGCTGGCGCTTCTATCGTTCACCTTCATATGCGTGACGAAAATGGCGCTGGTATCATGGATCCCGTAAAGTTCTATGAGACCATCAAAGCCATTCGCGCACATAAGGACTGCGATGTTATCGTAAACTGCACGTCCTCCGGTGACAACCGTGTCTCCGACGACTCCCCTTACGGCAACGCAATGCGTATGCTGCATCACAAGAATGTTCCCGGCATTGAGATGGGCACCTTTGATGCCTCCTCCTTTAACTGGGGCATCCCTGGCGGCGTATTCCACAACAGCCCCACCATGCTCACCACTCTGGGTACTCTGTATCTGGAAAAGGACATCAAGCCTGAGTTTGAGATTTTTGACTTTGGCGCTCTTCGTGCTGTAGGTATCTATTGGAAGAAGGGCTTTGTAAAGGCTCCTCTGCACTTCCAGTTCTGCCTGGGTGTTGTGGGCGGCATGGACGCTACACCTCAGGATCTGCAAATTCTATTGACTGAGATGCATAACCTTCAGGCTGCCGGCAAGTTGCCTGCTGAGTGCACTTGGTCTGGCTTTGGCATTGGCAAGGGCCATCTGCCTGTTATGTTCTCCTGCATTGCGAACGGCGGTCATGTCCGCGTTGGTATGGAAGACAACGTCGTTTATGGCAAGGATAAGGACGGCAAGAAGATCATGGCTACCAACCTGATGTTGGTTCAGCGTGCTGCCCGTGCAATTGAAGCTTTTGGCAACGAAGTTGCTACCCCCGCTGAGGCCCGTGAGATGTTAGGGCTGAAGCCTCTGGATCATGAGGCTGTCTGTGCTGCTCTGGATGCTGTCAAGATCGAGGATCTTGAGGCCGCAAAGCAGGCTGTCAAAGATGAGTTTGGCGGTCCTTACTTCGCAGCTACCGGCATGGGCTCCAAGAAGTAATTTCGTTTAAACATACTTTATCCCGCGACGGAGATTCCGTCGCGGGATTTTTCCTGCTGGCACACTTAAAATATTTTCTCTCTTAGAACCGTAAGCAACAAATGACAATCCAGTCATAAAGAAATGTAATTTCAGATGGGTCAATATCTTAAAAGCGTCCAGAGTTATTTAATAGCTAGTACTTTGTAGCAAAAAGCATACTTGCGTACGCTCCACATCCCTTCTCCAATCCTAAAATGCCTGATTTCGATACCACCCCGGTATCACCGTTCTCATCCCATCATACCACACCAGTACATCCGCAGCCTGACACATCATGGTTTGAATCTCCTTTTCTCCATAAGGGATCGCCCAATAGATAGAAGACAACGTATTGCTGGCAATGTAAAAAGCCAATAACCGAAAGAATTCTATTGGCGGCTCTCCCCCAAAATAGCCATCTATCTGCCCTGAAGCGAATGACGGACTTGCTTGAGCGCACCAGACAATGCGATTGAACTCCTCCCAGGGATCCCCGAAATCAAAACGGTCAAAGTCAATAATTTGTAGTTTTCCCTGTTCCAGCATCATATTCCCCACATGATAGTCCCCGTGTTGAAAACACTGCGGCCGGTTGTTCAGCAGGGACCAATTCTCCTCCAGGTAGGCAATGAACTGCATATCTCCAGGGATCTTTAGCGGACATTCCCAGTAATTTTGGATCTTTTTTCGTACTTTACGCGAAAAACGTGTATACCAGTCCATCTGATCTGGCGGCGCAGGAATTGTATGGATCTTTTTAAGAATTTCTCCCGCCTGCACCCCCAACATATACTGCTGTTTCTCCAGAAGTTCCGGCAATACTGGCTCCAGATCTACTCCATTAACCCAGGTATAAAGTGTGTATACCCCTTCATCGCATCTTCCAAATTCTATGGGATGGCACATGGGAATCCCCAGCTGTTCCACTTTCTGAAGTATTTCAAACAAACTTTTTCGCACCGAATAACGCTTCACAGGAGAAACACGCAAAAAATGCCGACTGCCATCCGCTATGGTTACAAGCAGAAGACGGCATACGAGATGGTTACACAGTACTTTTGATCCTCGGACCACCCTTTTTCAATCAGCGTCCATTTTTCGAAGTTCGAGAGCATTCTTACATCCCCTTACGGAAACAGGAACACGCTTATGTGTTCCTGTTTCGCATTATTCTCGGTGTAGTCAAATACGATCAATCCGCAGGTCTTACAGACAAATCCATGAAAATTACTGGAAACAAAATATTTCTGTGCAATTATTACATCTTCCAGACTCCTCGAGAGCAGCGATATTATGTGCCGATAACGGTTAAACGCCACCAGCTTTCCTGTCTGAAGAAATCCTGCGCGCATTTTTCTTTCCACATTTGGGACAATTCATAATTTTTCCTCTATAAATCCCAAACATGCGGAAGAAGCTCCGCCAATGTTACAACCCCGCTCCTCAGTCGTACCTCTGTTTTGAGATTCTCGTGATTTATTTGGTACATAAATTCTCGGCATCGTCCACAAGGCGCAACAATCCCTACACCATCACATACCGCAACAATTCTTTCAATTCGGCTCTCCCCAGCCGTAACCATAGCCGCAATCGCTGCATGTTCCGCACAGAACCCCATAGAGCATGGTGTATCAATACATACGCCTGTATATACATTTCCCTTGTCCGTCACCAAAGCTGCCGCCACCGACCCGGCGCTGGCGTCTTCCGTCAATTGCCGAGGCCGCACCGTTTGTGATGCAATCTGAATTAACGCTTCAAAATCCATTTTCTTTCTCCTTTTATCCGTTTCCCATCCAATATTCCTGTCATCTTTCAGCAGTCATTGCAAGTCCCAGGCACTCGGTATTTTCGCCCGACTAAGGATTATATCGGACTTTCCCATCAATTTAGTGTATATATCTCACATTTAAAAATCACTTCAGCGGTGCCCAGCAACGTTGAAGCCCTTTTGCCACAGTACACCTTCTTGCATTTTACTACCGCTTATCGCAAATAGCCCATCACCTGGGCAGCCGTTTATGCATCTCTGCCACCACGGCGGAAATCCATTCCTTAACTTTCTCTACATCATCCGCGGCCATATTTTTTGCATCAAAGTGGAAACAGCAACAATCTGTAACACATTCGCTGCTCATCCGTACCAAAAGGCCGTCCTTCCGAAAAGAGCCGTCTACGCACATGCTATCCACTCCATAGGTTGCCTCCTCGGGATTTAGCAGTTCTTTGATAACATCATACATGGCATAAAAGTCTGTCTCTCCACTATAGCCTGTAACAGATACCAACAGCGACCCGTTTTTCATCTGCATTTCTTCTAATCCCATATAAAACCCTCCCGTTTTTTGTTCTATTATAACACAGCTTTCACTATGCGTACAGACAAATGTAGGGAGGCTTTGGCCTCCCTACATTCCTTATTTTTCAATTACCGGTATCCAGATCCCGCTTTCATAATCCGGTTTATTTGTATCCCCGCAGGAATACCACTCGATATTGTATTCCCCAAGCGCTTCATAATCTGGATTTCCAGGCAGCCATTTCTGATAAATCTCGGTATTGACCGACTGGAGTGCCCCAGGAAGCGGGCCCACACACCGAAATTTTGCCCAAGTAGCTTCTGGCAGCTCATAAACTTCCAACCCATCAGGAACTGATCCGCCATCATAACGGCCCGCGATCATATACCGGAAGGTACCATCACCCTGCTTATCATCTATGCAAACAGCAAACTCTCCTACGCAATAATCCTCAAACGCCTGAAGCATTTCCGGAGTATAGTTTCCGTTTCTATGTTGTTGTCGATATTCGTCCCAGAATTTTGGAATCTCTCGGTAGGAATTCTCAGGGTCAAATCGTTTCGAAATACCAACGACCCGCCAGGTTCTCAGTTTTTCTACAGAATAGTCCATATCATGTCCTCCTTGCACTTTTACCGTAATGTTTAAGGGAAGAAACGGACGGATTTTTCCTGAATCTCCATGCAAACGAGACGGCGACACTCCATGGAACCTCAAAAAGGCCTTAGAAAAACTCTCCGGTGTTTCATAGCCATATCTCCAGGCCAAGTCTATTATTTTTTCCTGACCTGTCAATAGATCCAACGCCGCCAGATAGAGTCTCCGTCCGCGAATATACTCTTTCACAGTATAACCGGTCATCAATTTAAATCCATTTGCAAAATAATATGGAGAAATATGCACTGTATCCGCCACATCCTTGACTCCGATTTCCTCGGTAAGATGTTCCTCCATAAATTTGACGGCTCGGCGCAGCATCATAATCCATTCCATATCCTCACCTCCGGGTATATCATAGCATATCGCTACCCCGGCATCCTGTCATTTCCTTCTTTTATTTGTCCGTTTCCCCGGGCACCATAATACGAATTGGCTTAGGAATATTGATTACAACCGCATGATTGGTATCTCCGCCGTATTCACCGTCCAGTGTCCACGGCACCGGATCCACAAAATCTAGCGTCACAGCGTCCGATTGCAAAATATGAAAGTGATCCGATTTGAAATCCCGGGCAATGACACTCCCTATGATCGCATTATAGTCCGCCAGGGCTTTAGGTGCTCGCACTAAAATCAGCTCATTCAATCCGTCATCCATTTTTACAATGGAATCATCCAGTGCCTTGAAGCCTCCTACAGATGTGGCATTGGTAACCATACCAAGGATGACGTCATCCTCGATCACCGTATCTCCGGCCCGGGCTGTCACATGAATCGGTCGAATATCGGTCAAAGACCGGATCCCCTCCAGAATATAAGCTGCTCGACCAAGGGCCTGCTTACTGGCATGGGGCGTCGCATAACTGACTTTTGTGAAAGCGCCAAACGCTGCTACATAGGTAAAGTACTTTCCATTAAACCCACCTAGGTCTACGGAAAACGGCACACCCTCAATGATATTGGTAACTGCCTCCGGAATCGTCTTTGGAATATGGAGACTTGTGGCAAAATCATTGACAGTACCTGCCGGGATATATCCCAAAAGGGGACGGTGCTCCAGACTCATCAGTCCGGTAACAGTCTCGTTG
>CABRZL010000056.1 GCA_902475435.1 uncultured Eubacteriales bacterium
TATATACTGTCGGCCAGGATAACAATTTGAACGCGTGCTTGTTTTATTTAGCCTGCGGTTTTGAAATTGGCGGATTTGATACTAAAATATATGAAAAAACCAAACAGTCGGGAAAATGTGATATAGCTTTTTATATGCACTAAAGACGAGTGCATTAAATGAATTCCCATTTATCGGAGAGCTAGCAAAAACAGGCAGGAAAGCCATTTTAGGGCTTTCCTGCCTGTTTCAATTTTGAGAAACGGAACGCTTCAAAACCAAAAAGGGAGTAGCCAAACACTCTGATGGGTTGGCCGCCTTGTCCACCCATTCAGCGGGACGTAGGGCGCATTCAAGGCCGGGTGTAAGTCCGCTCATTTCAGCCTTGACAGTTGCCCGCTGTCCTGCTATTTTCTGGGAGTATGCCCAACTTCGGGACACTTTTGTCCACAAGCTGGAACGTAGGACGAAAGATGTGGGCTTTCATATACATTTTGTCTGCTGATGAAAACAGGTCTTTGTTTCCGGCTTTCCAGCCCTAAACAAAGGCCGTGTCTCTTATTTAGTTTTCTGCATGAAGCCGAAATGCTCCCGGCGTAGTTCCTTCCAGCTGCTTAAATACACGCATAAATCCCCACCGATTAGAAAATCCCGTCTTCTGCGCAACATCGTCAAGCGTCAGATCTGTACTGATCAAGAGTTCCCTGGCTGCATCGATACGAACTCGATGAATATAATCCAAGACGCCCATACCCATATCCGCCTTAAAAATCCTCGATAGATAAAAGGTGCTGATTCGAAACTCTTCCGAGAGTGAGGCCGCCCCCAGATTTGGATCTGTATAGTTTTGCTGAATAAATTTCTCAATTGCCGGCATTTTTTATTTCTGCCATCTCTTGGCGTATAAAACATATCCTCCAGGGTTGCTAAAATATCATAGGCCGTCTCCCGCATTTCCTGATAGGTTTTTGTTCGGCTTAGTTTTGGCAACATTTGAGCGAAGACCGTATTCTCCCATACATTGCGCCGCTCATCATCTGCTTGCTGAGATGATCATCACATATTGCACGCTCCATTCTGGATTGCAGAGCCTGTTGTTTCAGTATCTGATTTTCTCTACGCAGTTTGTCTATCTCTCTGCATAGTACAAGGATGTTTTCCTGGTCCATAGGGTATTCACCGCCTTACGCTTATTATAGCGGAGAATTTCCTCATGGGGTTTCCAAAAATTTAATGATTTTTTGGTAAATCAGCACAAAAAGCGGATACCGCTCAGGAAAAACAGTTATCCGTTGATATAACTGTCATAAGCATCCTGTTCAATAAGGCGCATTTGACCGTTATTTCCAAACGTAATAAACATTCATACAGGAATACGGGGCTTCATCCATATGGATGAGGCCCCGTATTCCTGTATAAATCTTGCCGTGGCTTGTAAGCAGCTACCATTTTATGTCTTATGGTTGTAAAGCAATGAGGGCCTCAAAAAATCAAAAATATAACTTTGGCTCCTCAAAATCCCCAGAAAACACATCGGTTCCGCGAAGCGCCTGTTCTATACAGCCCAGGAAAAATCTGATATACTATTTTCGGAGGTGTTTCTATGAAATGCAGTCTAATATCTATCGTACAGGGACTGGGGGCGGAGTTCCCGCTGGAGACCTGCGGCAATTTGGAAATACAAATTACAGATATTCAAGAGATCACGGAAGATACATTACCCCTGCGTACAGATACGCTCTATATAATCAATCAGAACCACCTACTAAACTATCACGGACCGACAGCCCAAGGACCGGTATTATGCATCAGCCACACCAGGTGGAATTTAAGCCATAGCCAACCATCGTTTCCAGTATTTATCATGGTGCTTTGTCCGGAACCGGGAAAAGTCTATTCTGCCCTGAGCCGTCATCTGTATCAGGAAGGAGTTCGGGCCTCACAGATGCCGGAAGTGTCTGGTGCGTTTCTTCGGTGCCGTAGTTTGGACGCTTTGGTGGAAACAGGATTTTCTTACCTTGGAAATCCCTTTGCCGTCCATGACAGCAAAGGAAAACTCTTGATCTATTCCCGCCAGGCAGGACTGCGGGATACGGCATGGCAGACCGATGCATTTCTAGAGACTTTTTGCAATTTTCACTCAGTGGACAATGCCAATAGTATGGATCAATCCCGAAGGGATCAAATGCCCGTAATGCTACATCCGGAATCCGGCCCGCCTCAAATGCGCATGGCCCTTAGCTCTCGTGGACAAACCTTGGGATATCTTACAGTGATTGCGCTGTTTCATCCTTTTACCCGCTCCGATCTGCAGATAGTAGAGCTGCTGGGATGCTTTATCGCACTGGACCTGTTACGTCAGAGTTCCATCACACGTATCAGTGTTTCTGATGCCGGTCGGCTGAAAAATTTTTTGGAAAGCGGAGAGGTCACTATTCCGGAGGTTCCGCAGTGGCTGGAGCAACAGCACTGTGCGCCCGGTGCGCATTTTTATTTACTCTTGCTGAATACTGCACCACATCGTCAAACACCTTTCTGGGATCTGGATGAGCTGCTGGCCCAGTTGGATCGGCTATTTCCGGACGGGATATCAACACGCTTGGAATCGGGCGTTGTTTTGCTGATACAAAGCACTGTTCCAATTTTGCATCATGACGGAGTCGTTGCACTGATGGATCATCTGGCCGCTGGATTGGTCCTGGGTATCAGCATGCCTTTCACAAATCTGGCAGAATCAGGTCACGCTGCACTCCGCCAGGCGAAAAATGCCATGGAATTGGGAACAGTGCTGCACCCGGAACAGCGGTGCTATTCCTATGAAACATATACTATATATGCAGGGCTGCGGGCGGCATCGGCTCGGGTCAACTTGCAGGAATTGTTGCCATTGGGTCTTCAGACTTTAATAGAAGCCGATACTTCTGGTGAAACACTACACACATTAGAGGTGTACCTTTCCACCGGCGGAAAAAAGGCCCGGGCAGCAGAATTGCTGTTCATACATCTAAATACGCTGAAGTATCGTCTGGGACAGATCGCTCAAAAGCTGGAGGTAGACTTGGACGATCCGAAAACTTTGTTTTCTTTAGAGTATGCCCTACATATTATCCGATATCTTCGGTGCTTTGGCGACCATCCGAACAAAATATAGAAATTCCCCATCAACTGCAGTATCGAAAATTCTTGCAGTTGATGGGGTTTTATAAATTAAGCAGTCTCAACCACTAGCGTTCCACCGGATGACAGCGTCACCGTCTTTTCCTCACCGCCGATGGCGTGAATAGTCACTCCGGAGACCGCATCGAGCTGTTCCAGTGCCACATCGCCGTGGAGTACCACATCAGAATCAGCATTGGCAGTCCAGTGGCTGCTTTTGTCCAAGCTCAGGAGCACACCGCCCGTAATAGCACCCACCAAAGCAGTGTTCTCCATCGTCACAGTCATTTTCCGGCCTGGATCCTCATGGATGATATTGTTTTCAGTATTCATGTTCTTCAACGTCACATGGATACCGTAGACCTCCCGCCCTTCCGGATTGGGCGCGCAGGGATCGTCGTTGATCCGGGACTTCACCAGTACACCGCACTGAGAATTCACCACAGCACCATCAATGAGAATATCAGAATTACAGCTCTTAACAATCACTGCCGGGTCCTCGCACTGGTACTTGCCACCTACAATATCGATCTTGGACACTTGAGTGAAGATTGCCTCACCAGGACCGCCACCCACCACATGGTTCAATACCACATAGCTTCCACACTTGGCAGTGCAGTCGTTGAGTTTGACACTGGACTCTCCGGCCACGATAGCCGCCATGTTTTGCACATCCAAATTACAACGATTGAGTACGCAGTGACAGCCGGTATCGGCATAGGTACCATAGCCACTGCGCGTGGTAATGACGTTGCAGTCGTTGGCTTCCAGATAGACCCGATCGCCCGCGGCATCGGTAGAGAGGGCCGCCCAACTGTCGGCAATGATGGTAGAGTGATAGAAATAACTTTCAGAATCCATGACGGTACAATGGGTCCGCATATTGCCCTCAATCTCCAGGAACACCGGGGGCTTGGCCATGCCAGGTCCAATAACCCAGGTGACCTCCTTCTCGTCGATGGGCCATGGATCTCCGTGAGACGCCAGCATGGAATCATAGACTTTCAATACGCTGTTTCCGCCGGCAGAGGTGGCGCAGCGAAGCTTACCATCCATATTGATGCGGCAATCTTTCAGGGTCAGAGAGGCATGATCCTCCACCGCCGCACCGCTGATCTTGCCACCCAGCCCCTGACCTTCCCCGGACAATCGGATGTTAGCATGCTCGACTGTGAAATCAGATCCCTTACCGGAGACATAAATGCCGCCAGTGTCTCCACGATTCAGGTTTAGCTTGACGTTCCGGGCCGCAGTATCAGTGAACTCACCGGAGATAGCTTCATCCTTGTGAACGATCTTCCCGTTTTTTACTTCCAGCGCCGCAAAGGCGGGCTTTTCCTCCGGCATCTCAGGGCCGCCAGGACCTCCAAGACCTTCGCCATCATCCATGGGTGGACCCTGCATCTTTACATATTCTGGACGCACATATTCTTTCTTTGGGATACCACGAATCAATTCCATAAAATACCTTCTTTCTGTATCGTTCCGTTTCCGGCCATTGGGCCTGTACGGTATTATTATAATACATTTCCAATGGAGTTTTAATTGTCTACCTGTGTAAAATTTCTGGCTGATTCTTATCTGTTACAGACAAAAATGGCCGCAGATTTTGCTCTATTGTCCGTTTCAGACAAATCTGTCCGTTAAATTCGGCATGGAAAACCATATCAATTTTCCGTCAGAGCCGCTACAATGATTTTGCCAAATACTATCCCATACAGGAAAGGAAGTATGTGAAATGAAAAAACGACTATCCACACTGCTGTTGGTGCTGGGTCTGTTGTCAACCCTTTTGGCTGGCTGCGGTTCCCCTGCTACCTCTACGGAGAGCACAGCAACCTCTGCCCCTGTCCAGGAAACTACAGAAGTATCTGAAACATCTGAAGCCGCTGCTCCTGCAGTGTCCGATGTTCCTGATGATTCTGCACAGGAACCTGCTTCTGTTGAGGAGGCGGAAGCGGTCTTTGCCCCCTATGAATGGCCCCTGCCCCTGTCAGACGAGGATGTGACCTTCTCCATCTCCATGATGATCAATCCGCAACTGGCCTCCTACTTTTCCGGCTATGAGGAGAACCCCGCCTGGCAGGAATATTCCAAGCTCACCGGTGTGAACTTTGAGTTCAGCAACATCAGCGCCATGAACATCGGCGAGCAATATAACCTGATGTTTGCCTCCGGCGACTATCCCGACATCATGCATTCCGGCTTGGCCTACTACTCCAGCGGTACCGACGCTGCCGTCAACGACAATGTCATCCTGGATCTGGCCCCCTATTTAGAGGAATACGCCCCCAACTATCTCTATTGGGTGGAGAAGCTGGATGGTTTTCCCAATATTACCACTGACGAAGGCTATCGACCGGGTTTTGTCCATATAACGGATGAGCCCTCTATCACCAAATCCGGCCCCGTCACGCGTGGCGACTGGCTGGAGGAATTAGGCCTTGAAATTCCCCACACCATTGACGAGCTACACGACATGCTCAAAGCTATGTATGAAGAATACGGCGCTCAATGTGAATTTGACGCCACCGCCAGCGCATTTTCCGGCGCATGGGGAACCAATCTGACCATCTCCACCTTCCCTTCCGTCAGCTATCCTATCTATCAAGTGGACGGTGAGATCACCTACGGTCCTGTCACTGATGCGGCTAGGGATTATCTCAAAACTATGAAGTCCTGGCTGGACGAGGGCATTCTCTACAAAGATTTTGCCACCCGTACCTCTAACTTCGGCACCATTGGCGATTTTGCCGCCGGTATTTTCAGCTACTACAACGGTGATACCGACGCTCTCGCCAATGCCAGCTCCTACTTTACCGACCCTGACGCCACCATGGTGGCTCTGCCCTATGCGGTGCGCAATGAGGGCGACGTAATCCCCTTTGACGGTTACGGCACTTCCATGAGCACCCTTACTGGCCAGGGAACCTTCTCCATTACCTCCGCCTGCGACAATGTGGAGCTGGCCGTTTCCGTACTGGATTGGCGTTATTCTGAGGCCGGTTCCTTCCTGTTCAACTACGGCATTGAGGGCATTTCCTTTGAATATGGCCCCAACGGAGAACCGGAGTACACCGATCTCATTGTCAAGAACGAAAACGGCCTTTCTGCCACCTGGCTGGCCGCCGTCTACATGGATGAATACGGCTATGTGGAGAAATACACCAAATTTGACTATCAAATGACCGAACAACAGCTAGAGGCCCGCGAGATCTGGAGCCAGAATGTAGAATCCCTCTATGACCTGCCCCGAGCATTGAGTCTCACTGCCAACGAATCCGAAATTTTCTCCAAAAACATGGCAGATGTAGCTTCCTACACTTCTGAATCCATCCTCAAAATGCTTACCGGAGAAATGGATATTGACACTGAATACGACACCTTCATCGATACCATTTACTCTATGGGTCTTCAAGAGTGCCTGGACTGCTACCAAGCTGCGCTAACCCGCTATCACAACCGCAATACCGTAGCTTAAATATCCTGCATTGCCATGCTTCGTTGGTGTGGCATGAGGAGCATCCACCAAAGCCGAAACAGAAGCCAGCGTCTAATTGGCGCTGGCTTCTGTGCGTCTCAACTTTTTTCTTCCGCCTTATTGGATTGAATCAGCATTCTCCGTCCTGTCGCAAGAAAATTATCGCTGATTGTAGCGATCCAATGCGGCTTGCTTGTTGGCAATGACGATCTCTATGTTCATTCCCTTCAGGGTTTCACGAAATTCTGCAAAGGTTTCCGGTGTCAGCACCTGATCGCCGATAATGGCTTGAAGCATCCAGGTGGACACATAAGTTCCGATATCGGACAACAGTGCTGAATTTTCTGTGGATTCCTCCACGGTCATTGAGACGGTACTGGGAATGCCATAATCACAGTCGGAGGTAGCCGTCCAGATATATGGGGCATCGATTTGATCCTGTGTATAGCCCTGATCTAAATAGATATAATCAGGATCGTCAATGGTGCAGAAGCCAAAACCGCCGATATAGAGCGCTTCTGCGGCAGCCTGACTGAGGCCGTCAGGATTGTTCCGAATGAGATCAGTGTACTGAGGGTGGCCGTCTGCATCATATTCAAAGGTCTCCCCCTCAAAACCATAAGTCAGCAGGAAGCGGCCTTCGTCTGAAAACCAGTAATCAATGAGCTTGGCGGCCTCCTCCACATAGGCACAGCTGGTGGAAATACCAATGCCACCATTGGTGACCAAGTAGCTTTCTGCCCGCAAATGGTTGGTGTCCCCCGCATTCTGAACTGGATCGGAAAACGCAACAACATGGAAATCCGGATCCTCGGCTGCATCGGTCCAAACCTGGAAGTTGGAATAGGAGCTGAACCAGACGCCAAACTGGCCGCTGATCACGCCGGAATCCGGGGGCGCATTGAATTTCTCAGTATAGCTGTAGAAATCACTCCAAATTAGTCCCTCCTCATACCATTGATTCAGCATCACCAGATAATCATAATATGCGTCCTCCATGGGGCCAAATTTTACTGTCCCGTCCACTTGATAGAAGGGCTCCCGACCAGACAGGAAGGTGAGATAGGTGGTGGCAATACCGTAGCCTGCTCCCAGATAATTGCCCAGAGGAGAGCCGCTATACGGAATCCACATGGTTGCTCCGTAGTTCTCCTGGAAAGCGGTCAGCACGTCGTGCAGATCATCATAAGTAACGGGAGTGTCGAGGCCCAATTCATCCAGATAGTCCTGCCGGATAACAGGGCCTTCAGTGGGCATATAGTCCTCGTTAAACAGGCCATAGATCATGCCAATTCTACCGTCGTCCACCCGGACGCCCTTCTCATACTCTTCGTTGGAGGAAATAATGGCCGCATAATTTGGCATATATGTGTCCACGACATCAGTCAGATCCACAAGTACGTTATCGTCCAGAGCTCCTTGAAGACCGGTCGTGTAGTTTGCACCAGGACTGTTTAACAGATCCGCATATTCGCCGCTGGCCACCATCAGGGCAAACTGATCATTGCCGCTCTGAGCGGCAACCAGCCGGCCCTCCACCTGAATATTTGTGATCTCTGCCATGTAGTTCCACATTTTGCACTGGTCCAAACTGGTGACAACATCCGCCAACTGAGGATCAACTGTAGTCCAGTAGCTTAGCGTAATAGTTTCCTCAGAGATGGGAAGTGAAACAATTTGCTTCTCAGCCGACTCCATGGTAGACGCTGCAGCTTCTGTCTGTTCTGCTGTAACATTCGGTGACGTTTCTTCCACCGTTGGCTGTGTTGATGTTTCCACCGTAAGATCTTCTGAACCGGAGGACTCCGGATTGGAACTACAGGCGGCTGCTGTGGTCAAAAGCATGGCAAGCGCAAGCATTACAGCAACAGTTCTTTTTCTTGTTTGCATTATGTACCTCCTTCATAAATGGATAATTCCAGCTATCCCATAAACTTTTTCAGGTTGACGTCCAAATTTTTGTTTGGATCATTGTGTCCCGGGGCATAGGAGTTTTCATTGTCTAGAGTTTTGTAGGGTGTCGGCCAGCTGACGGATTTCTGAACCGTCTGAGTCAGGGACCACTGTACATGCAATGGTCCAGGATCTGTGCATGGAGGATTCTCCTTCTGCCGACGCGCATGTGCCGGTGTACCGCCTGGACCGACAGGACCACCAGGACCTCCCGGACCACCAGGACCACTTGAGCCACCAGGACCTCCCGGACCACCAGGACCACTTGAGCCACCAGGACCTCCTGAGCCGCCAGGACCACCCGGGCCCCCAAGGCCACCAGGACCTCCTGAGCCGCCAGGACCTCCTGGATTACCGAGACCATACTGTGCATGGGCCCAATCAACCGCGTTATAACTGAATCCAAAATCCGGACAGACATGTTCATGGAAATAAAGCCATTTACCGTTTTGATAAATAAAATCAGAACCATAGCGCTCCCAAAGCATGTTTCCGGCGCGTCTGCCGCTGGGACTGTGCGTACTGGCCATAGAGCCGGGCGTCAGGTAGAAGGTCCGGGCAGATTGTCCGTCTTCTGCTACCTCCACCACGCCGGAGGCCAACGTATGCAGTCCACCCAGTCCGCAGGCCCTGGGATCCTTGCCGTTTACTTCTGGGTACATCTCCAAAAGTCTGCAGTACAGGTCAATTACGTCCGCATCGTATTTCAGTACGGAACCATACCAGACTTCATCCCAGCCCACCATACGTCCAAAACCATGGGCCCAGGTAATATCATCCGAGCGACTCCACAGCTGATCCCATTCTTCAAAGGAGTGAGAGGCCGCATGTAGATAGGCGTGCAGGGTTTTAATATTTTCCACCGCTTGACTGGCAAACGCGTTGTGGAGCCGCTGATCCAGTGTCAGATTGCTCATAGTAGCTCCTCCTTATATCGTGGATGACCCTCCGGACCATAGCTGTGAGACGCCTCAAAGGTAGTGTATTCTGTGGGCGGGGTAACAAATTCCTGGGACCAGCCAAAATCAGGGTCATAGGTCTTCATGGGGATATCCGGCGTTCCAAATTCCGCCTCGTAGGGATGGGTTCCCTCCGGACGAATCACAGGGATCTGGCTATAGTCCTCCCCAAGAGGAAGGCAATGGTCATAGCCTACAAACAGATGCCAGATTTTCCATACTCCGTGTTCTTTGATGCAGTCGACTGCCACTGGGCCAAGATTGACATAGGTTTCGGTCGTTCCATCCCTCTTCCGCCGGGCATCCAAACCGATATCGTAAAACAGCGCGCGGGCAGTCTGTCCGTCTGCAGCAATGTGAATATGTCCGGTGTTCAGCGTATGATGCGATGCATTACCGTATCCTATATTCAAGTTGTTGACAGCAATCCCGGCATTTTCAGCATTGGCTTCCAACTGTTGCTGTTCTTGATTTGCATGATCTAGAACATAATACCGGATAATGTGTTTCATACCCACATAAAACCCCCAGTTACTGCCGTAGGAAGCAGTCTGACGGTGGTAATAGTCCTGAACCCACAGGTCGTTGATCTCATCTCTTCGGCGATCGCCAGAGACATAATAGGCTCGGCGGGCCAGAAGATCCTTGACATTCTCTGTGTCCCACAGACGAACCGCCTGCTCAGCTTGTGTATACCGTGACATCAGCTGTCCCTCCTTTCATAACCATAGCTAAAGGTGTTTTTAAAGGTGTCATAGGGTTCTGGCAGTCTAGGAGGCTTCGTAAAAGGACGATCCGGAGCATACAACGGACGAATTGTTATCCGAATTGTGGGCTCCGGCATTTGAAAACCGGCCAGAGCCGCAAACTCTGGCAGATCCGGATACGGGACATATGTTTCGTGGAGTTTCTGCCCGGCACGAACGTGAACGTCGTTTAAAAGGAGCAAATGCCAGATCTTATAGTCATCGTTTTCACGGATAAAGTCCACAGCCACCCATCCCCACTGCCAGTATGCCTCCGGTCCTCCGGGGGTTACATCAGAGTATGTATTTCGCAGGGCCCAGATGCCTTTGGCCGTCTCTCCATCTGCAGCAATTTCAATGACCGGTGTATCCAGCGGGAAATAGTTCATGGTACCAATACCGTAGGTCTCTTCCTCCGTCTTTCCGGCAACTTTGTCCGGGAAAATTTTGCGGAGAACCTGATTGATTCTTTCGGTTTTCTGATGCTGTGCCTCAAAGTAGCCTTGAACGGCCTCGGTCCCAACATAGTACCCTTCGTTGATGCCAAAACAGACGTCTTCCCGCATACTCCACAGATCGGCATAGATTTTCTTCTCCAATTTCAGTAGGATATGCTGGGAAAAGATGCCCATGACATTTTGAATACGCCGTCTGGCCTCCCAGCGATCCACTAGTTGCTCTGTCGTAAAAGCCGTAGGAATCATGATTTCCTTCCTTTCCCTTACAGGCGATGTCCGGTGAGAGGATCCACCGTGGGTTGTTCATAGCGACCCGTACAGGTCATGGTGCCCTGAATAGTGCCATCTTCAGCGATATCACCAGCATAGGTCATAAAGAACGGTTTTGCGTCCTTAGGTGGGCCATGGTGCCCAGGACCACCGGGGCCTCCATCTTTTCCAACTGGAGTTTCTCCGGACTGTGGGCCGTGGCCGCCCTGTACAGTGAATGAAAAGTGATTCCCAGCCAGAGTACCAGTAAAGGTCCGTGTTCCTCCTCCGCGGCCTGTCAATGTCCCGGTAATGACACCTGGCGCCGTTTCACGAAGCTCCATCTCATGCTCTACTACGGAACCAGGCCCTTCGTATGCTTCTACGGTCATGGCCTTGGTAAATGCAATCATATACTTTCCTTCAAAAGACATAAATACCACCCTTTCGGTTGCTTTATTTGCATAAGCTTCTGCGATTTCAGTATAGCAGTTCTATACCGGTTTGAGAAATGCCAAAAAGAGCAGCGACATTACATGTATGTAATATCGCTGCCCTTGTCTTTCAATTATTCTAAGTTCCAAAAGTCGCATTGGTAAAGGCCTGTATTTCTTGCTGCTGTTTGCGGTAATAACCGTGAACCAGCTCGGTAAAGTGCTTCTCTGCCGGAGAAAACTGTTTTCCTTCCCGGTAGGCAAGACAGATACTGCGGTAAAAGATCTGCGGTACAACGCGGGTTGGAAAAGCCATGACTCGCGTATCATCGGACGTCCGATGCATCGTAGCACTAATAGGCACAAACAGCATACTGTCCATTAATCTCTTAAACCGGCCGATTGTCTGATGATCATTGCCAGAGAGTAATAACTTCAATGTAATATGGTTGTCTTCACAGGCTTTGGAAATGGAATCCCAACCATAGGCAACCTCATTGCATACACAGGTACAGCCATCCAGCTCAGTCACAGAGATTGTCTGTTTTCCATAAAGCGAGTGTCCCTCCGCCGGAAAGACAAGCATTTCCTCCTTGAGTAGATCCTCATATACAATATCATGACGAGTACGATAGGGTGGGATAATCGCAAAATTTGCCTTTCCTGCAAGCAGCTCCCGATAGGCCTGATCCGGAGGAAGGATATCCATATGGATCTCTATGTCCGGGAAGCTGTGGTGCAGCTGCTCCAAAACCTGGTCGTCAAAATCTTCAAAGCTGCATACAATTGACAGCCTCGGCTGATCCATATTGGCCGTTTTGCGCGCGTCATAAATCCCCTGCTCTAAATGAAAAAAGGCCTGATCCAATTCTTGTAAAAAGGCTTCTCCCGCCGGAGTCAGTTTCACGCCGTTATTCATACGCTCCATCAGCGGCGTCCCAAGTTCCTGCTCCAACCGCTTAATACAACGTGACAGAGCAGGCTGCGTAATATAAAGGGACTGTGCCGCCTGTGAAATGCTGTTCTGCTTTGCTACAGCGCGAAAATATTGCAGCTGCTTCAGTTCCATAGCGCACTCCTTCTATATGGAATTTTAATAGTACTATTAAGCATTATATATAACCAAAGGTCTTCTGTCAAAGGAACAGGATTCATGGCCCTGCTCTATGTTTAAAAACAGTTGTCCTTCCAGCAAAATTAAGCTACCATAGCACCAAAAATAGTAATGCTATATTTATTTCTACATAAGCCATATGATTTTAACGAAGGAATACTGGAACGATACATTGAAATATCGGTACTTCTACAATTCAGAAGGCGCATTGGTCAAAAAACTTGACGAAAATACCGGAAAAGCAGTAAACTACGAGTACGACAGTCTGGGCAGACTGATCCACAGCCAGCAGT
>CABRZL010000057.1 GCA_902475435.1 uncultured Eubacteriales bacterium
GATGTATCCGAGCAGTCAAACCTGCAGCTCTTGTGGCTACAGAAATCCACGGATAAAAAATCTGAGCATTCGTATCTGGGAGTGCCCGAAATGCCATGCAGTTCATGACCGGGATACGAATGCAGGCATTAATATTCTGAAAAAAGCACTGCAGATGCAGTCTGCATAAAGATGAAAAGCTGTACCGTAGGGCATACGGGAACAGGATAAACATAGCTTGTGGACACTGTGTAAGACATTGCAGTACCGTAAGGTATTCGTCAATGCAGTAGTGGAAGAAACAAGAATCCCCCTGCTTTAGCTGTGGGGAGTGTCAAGTCAGTAAAAGAAGCGTCTGAGCGGTGGAATATATCAGAACGCTGGATTCAGAAGCTCTGTGAAGAAGGGCAGATCGAAGGCGTGCAGATCGAAGGCGTGCAGAGATTTAGCCGGTCCTGGATGATTCCCAAGGAGGCGCAAAAGCCTGCTGATTTAAGAAAAAACAGAAAAGGAAGGAGTGATATTTCCCATGTATAACCCTCAATTGGAAACCTTCCTGTGTGTAGCGGAATGCGGTAGCTTCAACAAAGCTGCGGAGAAATTGTTTATTTCCCCCCCGGCAGTCATCAAACAGATCAATCTGCTGGAGGAAAATCTGGATCTGCAGCTTTTTGTGCGCACCCATCGTGGCCTTCAGCTGACGGAGGCTGGTAAATCTTTGGCACAGGACGCAAAATACATTATCCAATATTGCAAAGATTCGGTGACCAGGGCAAAAAATGTCATGAAAAAGAGCGAAGACATCATCCGTATCGGTACATCATCCATGACACCAGCTCAGGTTTTGGTGGATCTGTGGCCAAAACTGCAGGAGGAGTGTCCAGGAGTTAAATTCCAACTGGTGCCATTCGACAATACACCCGAGAACGCCCGGGAGATTCTGGCCAATTTGGGACAGAACATTGATGTAATAGCGGGTATCTTTGATGAAACAATGTTGAACCTGCGCCGCTGTGCCGGGTTGGAAATTTCAAAGGAACCTATCTGCGCGGCGGTGTCCATTCATCACCGGCTGGCGGGAAAAGACAGGCTCACCGTTCAGGATCTGTATGGCGAAAAATTCATGATGATGCGTCGGGAATGGAGCCACTATGTAGATTTGCTACGAGATGATCTTTGGAAAAACCATCCGAAGATCCAAATTGTGGACTTTGACTTTTACGATGTGAATGCCTTTAACCAGTGCGAAAACAACGATTGTGTGTTGATGGCGGTGCCCAAGTGGCAGTACGTCCATCCGCTTTTGAAAATCCTACCCGTGGATTGGAGTTACACAATTCCCTATGGCCTGCTCCATTCACCAGATCCTTCCCCTGTAGTCAAGCAGTTTCTAAGGGCGGTGCAAAAAGAAACTGGACGGGACAAGTGATAACCAAAAGGTAAATACTACATAACGAAACGAGACTTCTGTGGAAGTCTCGTTTTTTTTATAATGAAATCAGAAAAGGAAGAGAGGCAGGTGACAAAATGAAGGTGCAAGGAATTCTGGTAGCTACGGTTTGTCTGTTGCTGTGCTTCACAGGATGTGCGGTTCCTGGACAAACAGAGACAACTTCTTCCGGTGAATCTCACTCGGCAGAGAGCACCGCATCTTTGGATGATGCAGATTTTCAGCAGGAATCAGCCGGCTTTGCGCCTAAGGATCAAATGACAGAGCCATTTACTGGAAGTTGATACGAAAGGATACTCTCTCTGGGGCGGTTCAGCCGGAGCCCGTATGGCAGCGTGGCTTGGGTCCTATGGCCCGGCGGCATTTGGAGGGGATGATCTTCCACAGCCGAGTGCAGTAATTATGCAGTACACGGGCCACAGTGATTATACGGAAAACGATCCACCAACTTTCGCCTGTGTGGGAGAAGGCGATGGCATTGCAAACTGGCGAATCATGGAACGTCGCCTAACCGCCATGAGTACCCTTGGTATTCCAACGGAGTTTCATCATTATCCAGGACTGCCCCACGGATTCGGATTGGGAACCGGTACTGTGGCGGAAGGATGGCTTGATGAGGCTGTTGCTTTTTGGAAAGCTCAAATGTAACCGATGATTCATGAAATTTTAAGAAAGGAAGTATGGATATGAACAACTTTATTTTTCAAAACAGCACGAAGGTCTATTTCGGCAAGGGCTGTGTGAAGGAATATCTGACCTGTCTGACAAAAAATGCGCAGACCATCCTGCTGGCCTATGGCGGCGGCAGCATCAAGCGCAATGGTGTCTACGATGAAATCACAGGCATTCTGAAAGGCGCTGGAAAGACCATCGTGGAGTTCTCCGGCATTATGTCCAACCCCACCTACGACAAAGTGCAGGAGGGTGCGAGGCTGGCACGGGACAATCAAGCGGATATGATTCTGGCCGTAGGCGGAGGCAGCACCATGGACTGCTGCAAAGCTGTCTCTCTGGCTGCCCGGTATGACGGGGACATCTGGGAGGATTTCTGGGCTCACCCCGGCGTCATCGACTTTGATCCGCTGCCTCTGGGTGTAGTAGTTACTGTGGCTGGTACTGGCAGCGAGTGCAACGGCGGCGCGGTAATCACCAATGAAGAGAGAAAGATAAAAACAGGGCGGGATTATCCGGCTCTCAATCCCCGATTTGCTCTGATGGACCCCACCTATACCTTTTCTGTACCCAAAAAACAGATGGCATCTGGTAGCTTTGACATCCTCAGCCACATCATGGAGACCTATTTCAGCCAGCCCAATGAGGACAATGTTTCCGATGACATCATGGAGGCACTGATGCGTAGTGTGATCCGAAATCTGCGTGTTGCCATGGACAGCCCGGAGGATTACACGGCTCGGTCCAATCTGATGTGGGATTCCACCATGGCGGAAAACCGACTCATCAAGATGGGAAAAAAGTGCGACTTTGAATGTCACAACATGGAGCACCAGATGGGCGCTTATACCAACTGCAACCACGGCTGTGGTCTGGCGGTGATCCATCCGGTGTATTACCGTCATGTGTATAAGGAAGGCTTAAGCAAGTTTGTCCGTTTTGCCGAAAATGTATGGGGAATTGAGCGGGATGGAAAATCCGATGAAGCGTTGGCTCTGGCCGGTATCGATGCCCTTTCCAGCTTCATTCAAGAGATTGGCTTGCCAACTACCCTCAAGGAGCTGGGCGCACAAAAGGAGCAACTAAAAGAAATCGCTGATTCCTGTGGTATTTCCCAGGGCAGCTATAAGCCTATGACCCATGAAGAGATTCTGGAAATTTTCCATGAATGCTATGAATAAGAGCCCCGATTAATACAGGAAATGAAGGATCATTATGAAAAAACTGACTGCAATTTTCTTGTGCTTTGCAATGGCGTTGAGTCTCGCTGCCTGTGGAAACACCACATCTTCCACAAATGAATCCAGTACGCCGGAATCTTCCGTTCCCCCTGCATCCAGTGAAGCAAGCGACACATCGTCCACCGCCGCCAGTCAGGAACCGGCTTCCCAGGAGGAAACCGAAGTGGAGGCTGGTAACACACTGGTAGTCTACTTCTCTGCTACTGGCAATACCGAACAGGCAGCTACTTACATTGCAGATATTACCGGCGGCGACCTGTTTGAACTGGAACCTGCTGATCCTTATACGGACGAAGATTTGAACTACAACAATGAGGACAGCCGGGTTTCTCAGGAATATGCGGATGAGTCTTTGCGGGATGTGGAACTGGTGAGCGACACGGTGGAGAACTGGGACAGCTATGATACTGTGTTTATCGGTTATCCCATCTGGTGGGGAATTGCTGCATGGCCGGTAGATACGTTTGTGGAAGCGAATGACTTTACCGGCAAAACAGTGATTCCATTTGCCACTTCGGCAAGCTCCGGTTTGGGTGAAAGCGGACAACTGCTGGCAGAACTGGCCGGAACCGGAGACTGGCAGGAAGGAATGCGTTTCCGTTCCAGCGTTAGTGAGGGCGATATGCAGGAATGGCTGGATAGCCTGAGCCTGTCATAACAATCAGGAAGGAGGACCCCTATGAAGCGTATTTTTCCCTTTTTTCTTGCAGGAATACTTCTTTTAAGCTTTTCCGCTTTCAGCAGCGAGACTTCGGGGCCCGACCAGGTTTCAAGTACAGAATCTTCCACAGTCCAGCCTCCGGAAACAGATTCGGATGCAACACAGTCCTCTTCCAATACCATGGAGCAGGAAACGGTCAGTCCCAACTCAGATAGCAATATTCTGATCGCCTATTTCACTATGCCGGAAGATGTAGATGATAACTAACAACACGGATTGCCTCATGACTATCCGTATAGCAGCAGATTCTTCCGCTTTCGGGGAGAGTCTGCTCTTTTCTGAAAATCTCAAGGAAATATACCGGAATCCGAAGAAGTTAAAACCTTTGACTTATCACTCCATAACCAATGGAGACTTCTGTTTTTTTTCGCAATGGATTACAATAGAATCACAAAGGAGAGAAAGATGATGCAGATGAGAACACTTGGCACTGATTTGAACGTATCTGCTGTAGGCCTGGGGTGCATGGGCTTTTCTCATGCCTACGGTGCGCCTACGGAGGAAGCAGAGGCTGTCCGTCTAATCCGTCGTGCCTTTGACTTGGGCTATACTTTTTTTGATACCGCTGAGGTGTACGGTACCGCCGCCGACCCCCATGTAAATGAAACGCTGGTGGGCAAAGCACTGGCAGATGTAAAGAATCATACGGTAATCGCCACGAAATTTGGCCTGCGGTTTGACCAGGAGAGCGGAAAGGTTCCATTGCCTCTGGTGGCGGATTCCCGCCCGGAGACCATCCGCAAATCTGTGGAAGGATCTTTGAAACGGCTCGGAACCGATCACATTGACCTGTATTTCCAGCACAGAATCGACCCCAACGTAGAGCCGGAAACTGTGGCGGAGGTGATGGCTGATCTGATCCAGGAAGGCAAAATTACTCACTGGGGCATCTCGGAGGCAAATGAAGACTACCTGCGGAGGGCTCATGCCGTGTGCCCGGTGACGGCGGTACAGAACCGATACTCTATGATGGCACGGCATTATGAACCGTTATTCCCCATTTTGGAAGAATTGGACGTGGGCCTGGTGGCTTTTTCCCCTATGGCCAATGGTTTCCTCACCGGGCAATATGGCAAGGGGCAGCGCTTTGATGCCGCCACCGACTACCGTGCTGCTATGCCCCAGTTCACTGACAAAGCTGTGGACCAAAATGCCGCACTTTTGAAACTGCTCACAGATATGGCTGCGGAAAAAGGAGCAACCTCGGCCCAGATCTCCATGGCCTGGATGTTGTGTAAGCACCCGTGGATTGTACCCATCCCTGGCACTCGCAAGGAAGATCGCATAAAAGAAAATGCTGGGGCCGCATCTGTTTTTCTGACGCCCAATGAGGTGCGCGCTCTGGACGACGCACTGGATCATATGGATATGTCTGCGGTATTCGGTGGAACGCCTTTAAAATAAACGGAAGGAGTATGCTCATGAACGAAACGCTACTTGATATATCTCGGCAGTTTTGGGAAGCTATGGAACACGCCGACGAAGTGGGGATGCGAGCCTGTGCTCATCCTGACTGCAACTTTGTCCATATTGGCATCACCTGCAAACTGGACAAGGAAATCGAATTTTACACCAGTGGGGCCTTTCAACCTACGAATATTACCTTCCACAGTCAGAAGGCTGAGTTGTTTGGAGATACGGGAGTGGTGCTTACTGACTGCGATTACAGCCTACTGCTGGACGGGAAGGAAACCACTCACCACTTTATGGTGACGGAAGTGTACACCCAGGATGAAAAACGGTGGAAGTTGGTTACTTTTTCCTTTACGGCATTGGTGTATTGAACCGCCAGCCACAAATTTTGGCAAACACTGTTTGTATCGGTACAAACAAGCAATCACTTTTTAGGAGGATTTATTTATGGAATACGCAACTTTGAACAACGGAATCAAAATGCCCATGGCAGGCATTGGCACCTTTTTGCTTACTCCGGATGAAGCGGAGGCATCCGTCCTCTCCGCTCTTCAGTGCGGATACCGCCTGATTGACACGGCCAATGCCTATGTGAACGAAAAAGCCGTTGGCCGGGCTATGAGGAAATCTGGGATTCCGAGAGATGAGATTTTTCTGGAAACCAAACTGTGGCCCAGTTTTTATGAGCAGAAAGATGCGGTAGAAAAGACGCTCCAGCGCCTGGGAACAGACTACATTGACCTGCTGCTGATCCACCAGCCCGCAGGCAACTATGTCGCAGGTTACCGGCTTATGGAGAAAGCCTACAAAGAGGGCAAGGTGCGCGCCATTGGCCTTTCCAACTTTACCCCGGAGCAGGTGCAGGAGATTCTGGACATCTGCGAGGTAAAGCCTGCCGTGCTCCAAACAGAGGTGCACCCCTACTCGCAGGAGAAGGAACTGAAGGCATTTCTGGATAAAGAAGGCATCGTCATCCAGGCATGGTATCCTCTGGGTCATGGAGACAAGGCGCTGATCCAGGAACCGTTGTTCACGGAATTTGGCAAAAAGTATGGCAAGAGCAATGCCCAGATCATCCTGCGCTGGCACATTCAGGCCGGCAATATCGTGATCCCTGGCTCCAAGAACCCGGTCCATATCAAAGACAATTTCAACCTGTTTGACTTTGCGTTGACAGATGATGAAATGGCTAAAATCACTGCTTTGGACAAGCAGAAGCGATATTACACCAGTACACCGGAAATGCTGAAGAAGTATGCGGAAATGGTTCCGCCTGTAGACGAGCAGAAATAAGGAGGGATTCGCAATGCGTAAGAATTTTGGAACAAAATCCTGGTTTTATCCGCTGCCGGTGCTTGTGATCGGCACCTATGATGAAAACGTCAATCCTGATGCCATGAATGCCGCATGGGGCGGCCTGTACGATGCAGACAAGGTAGTACTGTGTCTGAGCGCTGGTCATAAGACCACCAAGAATATCCAGGCAAAGGGAGCGTTTACCGTCAGTTTTGCTGACGCTGCCTATGCGGTTTCTGCGGACTATGTTGGCATGGTGTCCGCAAATAATGAGCCGAAAAAGATGGAGAAGTCTGGCTTCCATTGCACCAAGAGCGAATCGGTGGATGCGCCCCTCATCGATGAGCTGCCGGTAGCTCTGGAGTGCAAACTCCTGAAAGTGAGCGAGGACGGCAACATCATCGGTCAGATTGTGAATGTGAGCATTGACGAAAGCGTACTGGACAGCGATGGGAAGCTGGATATGAGCAAATTCCAGCCCATCTCTTTTGAGCCAGCCAACAATGGGTACCATGTGCTGGGTGAGCGTGTGGGCAATGCGTTCAGCGATGGCGGCAAGTTGAAATAAGGGGGCGAATGATATGAATAAGGAATTTCACAATCTGTTCCCGCAGGGCAGTCCCAACACGGTGGCCGGGCAGTATTTCAGAGGGGCCAGTTATCTGTGCCCCCTGAGTGATATGGGCGTGTCTGTTTCCAACGTGACCTTTGAGCCCAGTTGCCGGAACAACTGGCACATCCACCATAACGGCGGTCAGATCCTTCTTTGTACGGCGGGTCGGGGTTATTATCAGGAGTGGGGCAAATCCGCTCAGGAATTGAACCCTGGAGATGTGGTTAACATTCCGCCCGAGGTAAAGCACTGGCATGGGGCGGCTCCTGACAGTTGGTTTGCCCATATAGCGATTTCCGTTCCAGGTTCCAAAGCCGAGTGGCTGGAGCCGGTAGATGAAGCAGAATATACTAAATTAAAATAAATCCGATAGAAAGGATGAGATTATCATGGATAAAGTAACAGCAGGCAGAGATGCCATGAGCAAATTTGCCCCTAAATTTGCGGAATTAAACGATGATGTCCTCTTTGGAGAGGTTTGGTCGCGAGAGGATAAGCTCTCGCCCCGTGACCGTAGCCTGATTACCGTCTCCGCCTTGATGGCCAGCGGAATTCTGGATACATCCCTTCTTCATCATATTGAGCGGGCCAAGGCCAACGGTGTAACCGCCACCGAGATGAGCGAGGCATTGACCCAGCTTGCTTTCTATGCTGGCTGGCCCAAGGCGTGGGCGGCTCTGCGGATGGCAAAAGATGTCTATGGAGAGGAATAAGATGGAACACCCTTTTGTTGTGTGCCATATGCTCACTTCTCTGGACGGAAAGATTGACGGTACGTTTTTCGGTGTGCCTGAAACAGTTCCGGCGATAAAAGCCTATGGGGAACTGCGAAGTTTTTACGGATGTCAGGCCACCTTATACGGCACAACTACCATGCTGGGGGGATATGCCGAGGGAAAGGTGGGGCAGCTACCCACTGTGATGTCCACTCCGCCCCGAGCGGATTGGGTAAACCCGACAGGCAAGGCCATGGGCAATTTCATTGTTGCAGTGGACCCACAGGGTCAGCTGGCCTATTTCGGATTGTCCATCGAAAAAAAGGGCCGCCCCGCCGCCCATGTGATCGAGGCGCTGACGGAGCAGGTGGCTCCAGAATACCTGTCCTATTTACAGAATCAAGGGGTTTCCTATCTGTTTGCCGGCGAGAAACGACTGAACTGCACTCTGCTTTTGGAGAAACTGCATCGACTGTTTGGCATCAACAAACTGATGCTGGCGGGCGGCGGGATCGTCAATGGATCGTTTTTGGCTGAAAATTTGGTGGACGAGTTGAGTCTAGTCATTGCCCCGGTAGCCGACGGCGGCAACGGTGTCAGTTCCTTTACCCAAGTTGATTTTCTGCCATCTTGGCCACCGACTGCATTTCATCTTAAAGAGGTGCAGACAGTTGTACCGAATGTGTTATGGGTGCGCTACACCCGGCCATAAACGGGCATATTCGTCTAATCAATAGAATGATTTTACAAGGCAAGGTATCTGTTTCAACAGGTACCTTGTTTTCGTATTAGTGGAAAGCTAAAGGTTAATACTTTATAACGAATCGAGACTTCTGTAACCTTACAGAAACCTTTACAATAGAATCAGAAACAAAAGATTATCCAGGCAATGCCTGGAGAAGTGTTGTGAAACCACAGAAAGGAAGTTATCTATGATGGAATATGTATTATTGAATAACAACGTTAAAATGCCAAAACTGGGATACGGCGTTTTCCAAGTCTCGAACGAAGAATGCGAGCGCTGTGTACTGGATGCAATCTCAGTGGGGTATCGCGCGATTGATACCGCTCAGTCCTACGGAAACGAGGAAGCGGTAGGCAATGCTATCCAGAAATGTGGCGTACCCAGAGAGGAATTGTTCCTCACCAGCAAGATCTGGATGTCCAACGCCAGTTATGAAAAGGCAAAGGCATCCATCGACAAATCCCTGCACAAGCTGAAAACCGACTACCTTGACCTGATGCTGATCCATCAGCCTTTTGGAGATTATTACGGCGCATACCGAGCCATGGAGGAAGCATACAAAGAGGGAAAGCTGCGGGCTATTGGCGTGTCCAACTTCTACCCGGACCGACTGATCGATCTGTGTCAGTTCGCAGAAATTGCACCCATGGTCAATCAGGTGGAAACCCATGTGTTTCAGCAACAGCGAACTGCGCACGAATACATGAAAAAGTACGGTGTGCAGCACGAGGCATGGGGCCCCTTTGCCGAAGGGAAGAAAAACTGTTTTACCAACCCTGTACTAGTTGAAATTGGCGAAAAGTACGGAAAAACGGCTGCACAGACTGCCCTGCGGTTTCTGATCCAGTCCGATGTAGTCGTGATCCCAAAATCCACTCACAAAGAGCGGATGGAACAGAACCTGGATGTATTTGACTTCTCCCTGAGTGAAGCAGATATGGAGGCCATCCGCACTCTGGATGAAGGAAAGAGTCTGTTCTTTGACCATTACGATCCTTCCACAGTGGAAATGCTCACCAATATGGGCAAAACGCGAATCGTATAAAGGGGGAAAGCCCAATGAGCAGGATACTGGTTGTTTACTACTCTGTCTCCAATGGGAATACCAGAGAAATCGCACACCAGATGGCGGAGTACATAAAGGCAGATTTGGCTGAAATTTAGACAGTACCGGATGTACGGCTTTCCCTTCAGCTGAAGTGCATCTGGAAGAAACAGTATCCTCTGAGCCATCGGAAACAATAAAACCGGAGACTGATGCAGCCAGTGCCATCTCCTCTGGCGAGGAAAAATCGTCCATGAAAACAGGGATTATTGCAGAACAGATTCTGGAGGGCGAAACGGGGACGATCCATTACAGCTATTATCTTCCGGAGGATTACGATACGCAAAAGAAATACCCGCTGATGATGGTCATGCCGGGCTATGACATGATGTGGTTTGGAGGAGAATCTTCCGGTTCGAACCTGGACTGGGATGGGTTCCTATGCTGGACGCAGCTTCAGGAGGATATGATCGTTGTGTCTGCCCAGCTGACGGATTGGCATGATACGTCGGCTCGGCAGGCCATTGAGCTGACGGAATATTTCCTTGCTAACTTTTTTGTGGATGTGTCTCGGGTGTATGCTGCGGGCTATTCCGCTGGCGGGGAAACCATGTCTCAGGCAGTATCTATGCGCCCGGACCTCTATGCAGCCTATCTCCACGGAGCATCTCAGTGGGATGGGGACTATGCGCCCATTGCGGAAAATGGCACGGCTGTCTATATTTTTATGGCAGAACATGATGAGTATTATGGTTCCCAGCGGGCATGGAGTGCTTACAACAGTCTCCATGATGCCTATGAGGAAGCTGGATGGAGCGAGGAGCAGATCAGCAATGTTCTTCAGATCCAGACACCAAATGACGAATGGTTCGCTCAGCGGGGCGTTACCAGCAATTATCATGGCGGCGGCAATGTGGTTTTTGGGGAAGATAATGTTTTAAACTGGGTCTTGTCTCACACCAAGGAGGAGAATGAATCATGAAGGTATTGCTTGTAAATGGCAGCCCTCACCGGGAAGGCTGCACCTATACAGCACTGTGTGCGGTGTCGGAGGCGCTCAATCAGAACGGGATTGATACCGATACGTTCTGGATTGGCAATAAGCCGATTTCCGGCTGTATCGCCTGTCACAAGTGCAATGACCGCAATCGCTGCGTGTTTGAGGATACGATAAACGATTTTTTGTCATTGGCAGAGGATTATGATGGCTTTGTGTTCGGAACGCCGGTCCACTGGGCAGGAGCTGCCGGTGCAATCACTTCTTTTCTGGACCGTGCTTTTTATGCTGATTTGAACGGAGGCGGCAGACGATTCTATTTGAAACCTGCAGCGGCGATTATGTCGGCTAGACGAGCCGGAACGACGGCTACATGGGATCAGCTGAACAAGTATTTTGGTCTGATGCAGATGCCTATTATTACGTCTCGTTATTGGAACATGGTGCATGGAACAACACCGCAGGAAGTAATGCAGGACCATGAGGGCCTTGCGACTCTTCGAACACTGGGCCATAATATGGCTTATTTTCTCAAGTGCAAAGAGGTAGGCAGCAAGCTGGTGCCTCTGCCCCCGGAAGAACCGTGGGAAATGACAAATTTCATTCGATAAGGAACCAATAAAGGATAGGAGGTCAACCCCAATGCAAAGCAAAACGATTGGAAAAATCATCGTGGATCTTGGCATGACCGTCCTTGCAAAAAAGAAGTGAGCATGATATAATATGGATAAGAAGGCAAAAGTCACCGCAATGGTGTGAAAATAGATTTTGGCTGTTTCCATAAGGAGTAGATCGAGAGGCGTTATCCTCAGTGGCTGAAAATACAGATGTGTGATGCTTGCAGCAAGCTATTTGTATAAGCCGAAAGGCCGCAGAAATGCGGCTTTTCCTAAATACATGAGTTAGCAGAACCTAACTTGTCAATGTGCACGTACTGGTTAGATAAATCTAACCATAAAAGGAGAGACAGCAATGCGAGAACACAAGAATTTCTGGGACAGAAATGCAGGTCTGTATGACTGCTTTATGCGAAAAGACAGGGCAGTATACGAGAAAATGTATGAGCTGATCCGTCCGGTCGTGAAAGACAAAACAGTGCTGGAGGTGGCTACCGGAACGGGACTGATCGCCAAGCACATCGTAAAAGCAGCGGCACACATCGAGGCGACGGATGCCTCTCCGGAAATGATTACAGAGGCCAAACGGGGGAATTACTCTGCGAAGCTGCGTTTTTCCGTGCAGGATATGTTTTCTCTGCCATACGCGAGCAAATCATTCGATGTGGTAATCGTATCAAACGCACTGCACATTGTGCCTCAGCCAGAAAAATCACTGCGAGAGATCAAACGGGTGCTGAAGGATGACGGTGTGCTAATCGCGCCCACCTT
>CABRZL010000058.1 GCA_902475435.1 uncultured Eubacteriales bacterium
AATTGAAAAAGTTTTCAAACTGGATATAAAATATCACGTTGGATATAAGGAGAAAATAATGGTTTCCATCATACTTCCGGCTTATAATGAAGAACAAATGATCCACACCACAGCGAAAACCATTTCGGATATCTTAGAAAAAGCGCATATTTCTTATCAGCTGGTATTTGTGGATGACGGCTCGAAGGATCGTACCTGGGAGCTGATTATGCAGGAAACTGTAGAAAATCCCAATATAATGGGCATTCACTTTAGCCGCAACTTTGGCAAAGAACCAGCGATGTTTGCCGGGTTGGAGCGGGCCGGCGGCGACTGCTGTATTGTGATGGATTGCGATTTGCAGCATCCGCCGGAGAAAATCATTGAGATGTACCGTCTGTGGCAACAGGGATACGAAGTGGTAGAGGGAATAAAAGAAGATCGAGGTGCTGAAAGCGTCTCGCACAGGGCAGCTGCTAACGCCTTTTATCGTGTTATCAGCAAGGCTACCGGTATGGATATGTCAAATGCCTCGGATTTTAAGCTATTGGATCGAAAGGTAGTGGACACATTAAATCAAATGCCGGAACGGAATGTGTTCTTTCGGGCGCTATCCTATTGGGTAGGATACCGAAAAACAACCGTATCATATCAGGTCCGGGAACGAGTAGCGGGAGAGACCAAATGGACGACTAGATCTCTGATACGTTATGCTGTGATGAATATTGCTTCCTTTTCATCCATGCCGATGCAGATTGTCACATGGTTTGGAATCGGATTTTTGGTTATCGCCTTACTATTGGGAGTTCAAACGCTGATTCATAAGTTTACTGGCCAAGCTTTAGAGGGATTTACCACTGTAATTTTGATTCAGCTATTGGCTTGCGGACTGATTATGCTGAGTTTGGGGATTATCGGATTCTATGTGGCAAGAATTTATGAGGAGATAAAGGGCAGACCACGATATATTATCTCCCAAACCTGCGGTGATTTCCGGAAACCATCGGTACAGGAAAAACAGAAGCAGGAATGTACGGAGAGTGGGAAAGGAAATCTACATCAATGAAACGATTAAAATCAATCAGTCGTGCTGTGACTAGAGAATTGCGTCAGAACAAAAGTTCGTTCTTAGTATATCTGATTCTCCGGGCTCTGGTAATTCTTACCTTGGTGCGTCAAATGTTTTTGGGGAACTATGAAAATGTGTTTTTATGCCTGCTGACGTTGGTGTTATTGGTATTGCCTAGTTTGGTACAGGTAGGATTGAGAATTGAATTACCCAGTTTGCTGGAGATCATTATGATGTTATTTGTATTTTCAGCGGAGATTTTGGGAGAGATTGATGCCTATTACATTCGCATTCCAAATTGGGATACTGTGTTGCATACGCTTAATGGATTTTTAATGGCAGCCATTGGGTTTTCGCTGGTTGATATTTTAAATCGAGATGCGCGATTAAAGTTTTCAATGTCGCCCTTGTTTATGGCAATTGTTGCGTTTTGTTTTTCCATGACGGTTGGCGTAGTGTGGGAGTTTTTCGAGTACAGCATGGATCAGATTTTTAAATTGGATATGCAGAAAGATACCGTTATACACATGATTAGTTCTGTGATGTTAGATCCGCAAAAGGGAAATACGCCGATGATCATACGGGATATTCAGGATGTGGTGGTCAATGGCCGGAGCTTAGAATTGGGCGGTTATTTAGACATTGGCCTGCATGATACCATGGAAGATTTATTTGTCAATTTCATAGGGGCTACCATATTTTCAGTGATTGGATTCTTTTATATGAAACACAGAGGGAAAAAGAGCCTGGCGCGTTATTTTATACCAGAGCTCAAGACCATGAAAACAACGGAAACGCAAGAAAAAACAGCGCAATAGAGAAGTGCCGCAGAATTTTAAAAAGCTCTGCGGCACTTTTTACTCACTTTTTACAATGGAAGCTTGATAATGTGATTTTGGTGTGCTATAGTGCATTCAGTTCTGTGATGAAATGATGAAGCACAGGAAAATGGTCAGCTTCGATGCTTGGGATACGGCTCTTTTTGGTCGGTTCGTTCCAGAATGTAGTCGGTAGAGGTATGGAAATAATCGGCCAAACGTATCAGGATTTCTATGGGAATCTGTCGCTTTCCACTCTCGTATTGAGAGTAGGTGTTCTGACTGATGCTGAGATAGGATGCCAGTTCCCGCTGTGTGATGTCATGATCTTCACGAATGTCTTTTAAACGCATCATATCACCCGAAAGAGATTATAGAATATCTCTAATTGAGATATTGACATATATCTCAAAATGAGATATTCTAAAAAGGCCGGAACAGGACCAAAAAAGAAAAGGAGCGAGATGTTTGAGCTTAGTTGTACATAATTTATCAAAGAAGTACGGTGACAAAACAGCTCTGGAGAATCTAAGCTTTGAGATGCAAAAGCCGGGGGTATTTGCCCTGTTAGGAACCAATGGAGCTGGAAAGACGACTGCAATACGCATGATGCTTGGTATGCTATCGAAGGATAGCGGCGAAGTGCTTTGGAATGGCGCGCCGTTGGATACTGCTACTTGCAATGTAGGATATCTGGCAGAAGAACGGGGATTATACCCGAAATACTCCCTTATGGATCAGCTGGTTTATTTTGCCGGGCTTCGCGGCGTGCCAAAAGATGAGGCAAAACGCCGCATTAAGGTGTGGGCGCAGCGATTGGAGGTAGAGGAATATCTGTATCCCGCCCCACCGTCTGGCGCAAAACGCAGCCGAAAAGTGCAGCAGCCCAAAAAGGCAGATCAATTGTCTAAAGGCAATCAGCAAAAAATCCAGTTTATGATAGCGTTATTGCCCGATCCGGATCTGATTATTCTGGATGAGCCTATGAGTGGTTTGGATCCAGTCAATACAGATTTGTTTCGCAGCATTATTCGAGAAGAGGTAGATAAAGGGAAGTATCTTATTATGTCCAGTCACCAGATGGCAACGGTGGAGGAATTTTGTACGGATATCGTAATTCTCAACCGCAGTAAAACAGTGCTGCAGGGCCACTTGAATGAGATAAAAAAGAGTTACGGCAGAATCAATCTGTCGCTCAAAGTGGAGCAAGATATTTCCGACTTGATTTCTAAGGCAGGCATTCATATTCTTTCAGAGAAGGAATATGAATATGAGCTTCGAGTTTCAGGAGAAGAACAGGCCAACAGCTTGCTGTCTCAATTGATTTCAGTCGGAGTGCCGGTGATTCGATTTGACCTTCGGGAGCCTTCGCTTCATGAGATCTTTGTGGAGAAGGTGGGAGGAAATCATGGGGAAGCATAAAAATGACTTTACCGGTACTGGCAAGGTCTATGCTTTTACCCTGAGCCAGTTTTTTAAAGGGAAAGCCAATCTGATCACATTGGCGGTTCTTTTTGTGATTTCCCTTTTCAGCGTGCCGGTGATTAGTTTTGTTCAGGGCGGAGCTTCATCAGAATCGTCTCTGGAATTATCGACGGTGTTTGTTGTAAATGAAACGGGACTTCCCATTGATCCTACAGAGATAGATGCACCGGAAGTCCTGGAGACCGATGCGATTCCGGAAGAGTTAGCGGAGAATCAGGCTGCGGTGAGGTACTGGTTGGATGAAGCAGGCTATCATGTATCTGTCCAGTGTAGCCAAACAGAGTCGGGGGAAATTGTAGCCCAGCAGGCAAAGAAGGCCTTGGAGCAGGCGAGATATGAGTCATTGGGGGCAGCGCCAGAACAGTTGGCAGTATTGACAAGCGGATATGAGACCCATGTGAATACAGTGGCTGGATATCTCGATTCCACGAAATTGGACTTTGCCGACGCGTTTGCAATCCAGTATGTTTATGCGATTTTGGTGATGATACTCAGCTTGTTTTCTTCGACATATATTGTGCGTGCCGTGATTGAAGAAAAATCATCCAAATTGGTAGAGACACTAATGGTCAGCGTTCGACCTCTGGCGCTGATACTCGGCAAGATTTTAGCCGTGATGACCTACATATTCGGTGTGTTGGTGATGATGGTACTCGCCGTTGTAATCAGTTATCTGGTGTCTGGAATGTTCCTTTCGATTCAATCACCGCTGACCATGCTTGCCAATATGGGGCTGGATCTCAGCGAGATGCATGTGGGAATCGGAACCATATTTATCATAGCAGTGAGTTTGCTGCTTGGATATTTCACGTTTGCCATACTCGGCGGTATATTTGGTACGGCGTGTTCCTCTATGGAAGATATGGAGTCGGCAAATCTTAGCGTTGTGTTAGTGGTTATGGCAGGTTATCTGGTATCTTGTTTTACAGTAGGCATAGGCAGCCGTGTGGTTGGTTTGGCGGTGTCGCTTGTTCCGATTGCATCCATCTTTTGCGCTCCGGTGCAATATGTATGCGGGACGATCAGTTTCGGAATGTTGTGCGTTGCATGGCTTGTTCAACTGTTGGTTCTGGGATTGCTTGCATGGTTCAGCGCGAAAATTTATCATGACCTTCTGCTATACCGAGGCAGAAAAATGAAACTATCCCAGATGCTGAAGTTAGCACGGCAGCAGAAAGGGGGCGCAGCAGAGTGAGGCGAGAATTTCAACACTTTCCAAAAATCTTTTCCTTTACAATGACGCAGCATATAAAGAGTAAGGGCTATCGGAATTTGACAATCGTAATTGGCCTGCTTCTGCTGATCTTGCCGGCATTGATTATGGTGCTCTCAACATTCGCCGATGAAAGTACAGAACCGGTTTATAAAGTGGGGACCATCAAAAACGTGTTGGTGGTAGATCCTGCATCGGATGTAGATTATGAAGTGCTCAATCAAGTAGGCGATCCTGATTTTGCGCAGATCTCCTATGAAAGAATGGATTCATTGGAGGCTGCCGAACAGGCTGCAGAGGGCAGCAACGATACGTTGATCCTTTTGGTGAAGACAGAAAACGGTACAAATCTTCAGGTTCTTTTGCCGGAACAGACGGAACTGTCGAATGCGGATGCTGAACATTATGAGTCGTTCCTGAATACGAATTATGGTGCGATTCTCGCAGAGAAATCCGGACTGGATGCAACACAGATCTCGGGGCTTTTGACTCCGGTGGAAACTGAGGTGACAGAGCCGGTGGCCGGAGAATCTGAAGAACCTCAGGACAGCCTTGCTGCGATGCGTGAGCTGATTTCAATGCTGTTGCCATATGTTGTGATTATGGTACTGTATTTTATGATATTGGCTTATGGGCAAGGGGTTGCCAATAGCGTACTGATGGAAAAAACGTCGAAATTGGTAGATACCTTCCTTGTGACAGTAAAGCCGGGAGCAATGATGCTTGGCAAGGTTCTGGCGATTGCCTTGAGCGGTGTACTCCAGCTCCTGATTTGGGTTCTTTGTCTGGTGGCAAGTTTAGCAATTGGAACTATGCTGGTCAAGGGAATAGATCCGGGTACGGATATGGCGCTGATTCAGTTGCTGGAACTGTTTGGATCCATGAACGGGTTGTTCTCTATTGGCGGAATTGTGGGAGCCTTGGTAATTTTCTTGGCCGGCTTCCTGATGTATTGTGCCTTGGCAGCAATTGGCGGAGCAATGGCCGGCAAGCCGGAAGATTTGTCCAGTACAAATATTTTGTTTACGCTGGCTTTGATTATTAGCTTTTTCTGCGTACTATACAGCAGCAGTATCATCGGTGGGGACGGCTATACTTGGCAGATTTATGTGCCATTTACCGCTATGTTAGTCGTGCCAAGCATGGTGTTGCTGGGACAGCTTACCATGGGACAATATTTGGTTTCCCTGGGGATTACTTTGGTGGTTGCGGCAGCTATAATTTACTTTGCTGGGAAGGTCTATCGGCTGTTGATATTGCGAAAAGGAAATCCGCTTTCCCTTGGCAAAGTGTTTGAAATGCTTCGGGGAAGGACAAGCACGGAAAAATAGATATGGATAAGGAGGATGCCGAATTTTTCGGCATCCTCCTTTGCAGAAACCAGCGCCATACGCAAGAAACTGTGGAAATTTACATAAACTCGTGCTATAATAAAGTGCTTTCATGCGGGAGGGATAATCATGTCGTATCTGACCGCAGTGCTGTTGGGACTGGTTCAGGGAATCGCAGTGTTTCTCCCGATTTCCGGTGCTGGTCATATAGCGCTGCTTCAGAATATTTTTCAAGTAGGTGAGGTAGATTTATTGTTTGAAACGTTGCTTCATCTTGGAAGTTTGATTGCTGTTTTTATGGTATATCGTAGAGATATTCGAGCTGTAGTGCGTGGTGGGCTTGGCCTTGTCGGCATTGGCCGGGATAAAGGACGTACCAACAAGCGAAATGCTGATCGCCGCCGAATGGCGGTATTTATCATAATTGGCTCGTTACCGCTGCTGCTTGTTCTTCTCATAAAAAATGCTGTAGCGGTAATGCCTGATAACACACCGCTGGTAAGTCTAATGCTGATGCTTACCGGTACCATACTTTATCTATCGGACCGAAACGCAAAATGCATCCGTGGACTGCGTGAAGTTAGTGTGATGCAGGCTTTTCTGGTAGGAGCCGCACAGATCGTGGCTGTGTTTCCTGGAATATCACGGACCGGCACTACGATTTCCGCCGGGTTGCTCTGTGGGTTTAAGCGGAATTTTGCGGTGTATTTTTCGTTTTTACTCTGCGTTCCCGCTGCGATTGGCGCTATGATTGTGAGTCTGATCGGAGCTGCTCAAGCGGGAATTAGTATAGCAATGCTGCCAAAATATTTGTGTGGTATGTTGATGTCTGTCATCTCCGGTTATTTCAGTATTCGATTTATGCATTACTTGGCAGCGCGGAGCAATTTTGCTGGATGTTCATATTACTGCTGGGGAGCTGGGCTGATTGCCCTTATGCTCTCCTTGGTTGCTTAGAAAGGAGGAGTTCCATGGCACAGCGTTCTGCTGTATCCAGAAAAGACGGAGAAAAAAGGAGACAGACAACGACAAAATCCCGGTCCAAAGCACAGCAGGCTACCAGCAAAAGCCCGAAGGAACTTCGAGCAGAGAAACGAGATTATTTGCTGGTGCGGTTGGTCTCATCGGTGATTTTTGTATTTCTGGCCCTGTTTCTGCTCCTGAGCATGTTTGGAGTGCATGCAGTGTTCTTGGACTTTTTCAGTCAGGTGACAAGAGGACTGGTGGGCTATGGGTATTGGATTTTGCCAGTAGCGTTCCTATATATGGCATGGGTATTGTTTTTTATGCATAAAGAACCCATTGGGCGGCGCATGATAGCTACGGTACTCATGGTATTGGCAGTCAGTGCGCTTGTTCATACAATTTTTTGCCGGATTACGTTTCAGTCAGGATTTTCACTGGTAAAAAGTTTATGGAATACCGGGACGGAAATTGCCTCCGGAGGGGTCTTGCCAGGCCTGATAGCTCAGGAGCTTCAGGCTTTGATCAGTAAAGGCGGTACGATACCTGTTCTGATCCTTCTGATTTTCATATTGATATTTCCAATGTTCCATATTTCTGCCGCTAAAGTGATCCATGGCCGTGCGGAAAAGCGCCGTCAGACCCTGTCAGAGCTGGACGAGGAGGAGCCCGAGCCAGTGCGTTACGATACCAGGGCAGATCTTCGTGTGCTGGCAAAGCCCGTGGCTCGGCCTAAGGTGCAGACGGAACGAATGCGGAAGCAGGAGAGCTTTGATCTTCCTTTTGGGCCAGAGAAAAAGCCGATGGATGATCAGATTTCTTTGGATGATGATTTTCTATTTGCAAAACAGGAAAAGAAGCATAAATTCAAAAAATCGAAATCAGTATCCCAGGCGTCTCCCTTTGATATTCCGTTGTCCAATGATTATACGGCGCAAGTTCAAGAAATCGTGCGGCAGGAAATTGATGCAACCGATACGCAAGAGGATGATTTTTGGCCGGCAGAGGAAAACGAAGATACAGAGCCGGAAGCAGCTGCAGTTTGTAATGCTCCGGAAACAATAGAAGTGTTTGACGTTGTGAAAGAGCAGAAGGTTAGCCATGGAGAGGCGAAGATGGCGGCGGCTCAGGTAGCAATGGAAATTGAGGCAAAGTCAGATGCGGAAGCGCAGGAAAAACCTGTGTATCAATATCCGCCCATGAGCATGTTAACGGAAGCGATGGAGTCCAGGGAGGATAACACCGAGGAAATGCGGACCAATGTTCGACGTTTGGAAGAGACATTGGAGAGCTTTGGCGTAGACAGCAAAATCAGCAATGTTGTTCGGGGGCCGGCAGTGACTCGTTATGAGATGGAATTGCGGCCAGGGGTTAAAATGAGCAAGATCACATCATTGCATGAAGATATTGCGTTGTCGCTGGGGGTTACCAGCGTTCATGTGGCGGCGGTGCCTGGGAAAAGTTCTACCATCGGTATTGAGGTGCCAAATTCTATTGTAACCAGCGTACCAATCAAAGAGGTTCTTAGCTCCAAGGAGTTTAAAACGCACAAATCTGCTTTGGCGTTTGCCGCGGGCAAAGACATCAGCGGGAATTATATCATTGGGGATATCGCAAAAATGCCCCATTTGCTCATTGCAGGCACCACCGGTTCCGGTAAGTCTGTCTGTATGAACAGCATTATTGTGTCGCTTTTGTATCGGGACAGCCCGGAGCAGTGCCGTCTTATTATGATCGATCCCAAAGTGGTGGAGCTGAGCATCTATAATGGTGTGCCGCATTTGTTGATTCCTGTGGTAACAGATCCTAAAAAAGCTGCTGGGGCGCTCCAATGGGCTGTCACGGAAATGGATCGCCGGTATAAGCGGTTTGAGGATGCCCGTGTCCGTGATTTAGCGGGCTTTAACAAAAAGGCTGCTTCCGATCCGGAACTGGAGCCGATGCCGCGTATTGTGATAATCATTGACGAGTTGGCTGACCTGATGATGGTGGCAGCCAAGGAGGTGGAAACTTCCATTGCTCGGCTGGCAGCCAAAGCGCGTGCAGCTGGTATGCATCTGGTCATTGCCACGCAGCGGCCTTCGGCAGATGTCATCACTGGTGTGATTAAAGCGAATATTCCATCCCGTATTGCCTTTGCCGTGTCCTCGGCTATGGAGAGCAATATTATCATGGGAACTCGTGGTGCGGAAAAGCTCCTGGGGAAAGGTGATATGTTCTATGCGCCCCAGGGATCAGATAAGCCAAAGCGTGTTCAAGGCTGCTTTATCAGCGATGAAGAAGTGGAGAAGGTAGCCGAATTTGTGAAAAATGCATCTGAAACGGAATATTCACAGGAGATTCTCAATGAAATTGAGCAGAATGCAGCTTCGGCCGGAAAGAGTGATGGAGAAGGCGGACAGGCTTCTTTGGCGGACAGCGATGGAGATGTTTTGCTGCCAGAAGCCGTAGAGGTTATTTTAGATACAAAGCAGGCGTCTGTATCCATGCTTCAGCGACGACTGAAGCTTGGTTATGCACATGCGGCGCGAATCGTAGATGAAATGGAGGAAAAGGGAATTGTGGGGCCGTTTGAAGGTTCAAAACCCCGTCAGGTATTGATTACACGGGAGCAGTGGAACACGATGGTGGGGATCAATCCCAAGGCAGTCGCTCCGCCGGAATCACTGGAGACGGAGGAAGAGGACGTTCCCTTTGAAGAGGATGTGTAGAATGAAACGTGTGTTGTTGCTTTCAACGGGAGGTACGATCGCTTCACGTCCGGGAGACGATGGGTTGGAGCCAAAACTTACCGGTGAAGATCTGGTTGCAGCGCTTGGCGATCTAAAAGGGCGCTTTGATGTGGATGTCAAGCAAATTATGAATTTGGATTCGTCTAACATTCAGGCGGAGGAATGGAAGATTATGGCCCGGAGTGTCTATGAATCTTTGGAAGACTATGATGGGATCATAATTACGCATGGAACAGATACCATGGCATATACTGCATCCATTTTAAGCTTTATGTTGCCGGGCCTCCGGAAGCCGGTGGTTTTGACGGGATCACAAATCCCAATGGACAATATGCTTACCGATGCGAGGAATAATTTATTTTGTGCGCTTGCAGCTGTAGATGCGGGAATCTATGGAGTCAGTGTGGCGTTTAATCGGCATATTATTCGAGGATGTCGGGCGGTAAAGGTCAGGACAATGGGATTTGATGCATTTGAGAGTGTGAATGCCCAGTATTTGGGGGAAATTTTTGCGGATGGACTTCGTGTTTATGCATCGCAGAACCCGGGGCAGGCCACTTCCCTCAAACTTATGGATCAAATTTCTACCGATGTATTTTTGCTAAAGTTAATTCCAAACACCAAACCACGTCTGTTCGACCATTTGCGGGATATCGGCTATCGGGGTGTGGTATTAGAAACGTTTGGAGCAGGCGGGCTTCATTTTCACCATCGGGATTTGTTGGAAAAATTGTGGATGTTGCAACAGCAGGGAATTGTTGTAGTGGCATGCAGCCAGTGCCTTTATGAACCTAGTGATTTTACGATTTATGAAGTGGGAAGAAAATTGCTGGAGGCTGGCGTCATTCCGGCAGGAGATATGACTACAGAAGCCGCAGTTACCAAACTTATGTGGGCGCTGGGACAGACCGGGGATCCAGGGGAGGTAAGAAAAATTTTTTCAACGAATCTTTGCGGAGAAATCAGCGAAGAACATTTATGATATTGATAAGATGAGAGGTCCCCTGAGCAGTGTCTGTCGCTGCTCAGGGGACTTCTCATTCCATTCGCTGCCGAACGGAGGCCTTTAATGCACCAGGGGTGATATCACCAAATTGGCGAAAGGCTCGATACATGGTAGAAAGATCTGTATAGCCAGCCGCCTCTGCTACATTCCGCATAGGCCACTCCGGATGGGTTTCAATCAATTGCTGAGCCAGGAAAAAGCGTCTTTGCTGAATGAAACGATGTAAGCTTACGCCAAAATAATAGCGGAATTGTTTGGCAATTTGGGCTGTGCTGATACCGAATCGTTGGGATATCTGAGAAACGGTCAGATCCGGTTCGGATATGTGCTGTTCTACATATTCCCGGATAGACTGAATTTGCTTTTGCCGACCGACTGCGCGCAGAACGCGGTGTTGTTTTCGAAGTTCTTCCAGTAGCTGTTCCATTAGGGAAAGAAACTCAGCTTCCGTTTCAAAGGCCATGGCACGATAAACAATGTTATGACGGCGAAGATAGGCTGCGTCTACCAATCCTGTACTACCGAGGTAATCAGTAAAGGTCAGAATGAACATCTGAATATGGTGGTGTACAGATTCTATAGAAGGGACGCTGTTTTGTAAAATTGTCTCTACGATCTGCTGGGCAATTTTAGAAATTTCGCATGTATCCCGGACAATTTGCTCCGCTATGGAAACAGAGAACTGGCGATATGCACTCATATCTCCGATAAAAGCGTCATGGAGTTGCTGTTCAGAATCCAGCTGAATCAGAGGGGAGTAGACATTGCGAAAATCATAGTATTCCATAGCGTGATGCAGGTTGTTAAAACATCGGAAAATACCAGCCTCTTCAAATTGCAGATCGCTTAATATGATACGGATTTTTGGATATTTTGGAAGCAGATAGTTGGTTAAATCTGCGAAGGAATTATAAATCTGTTGTTTTACAGCACCGCAGCCTTCGCTGTTTTCTTGAAGTCTTGGAGAGCAAACTAAAATATATAACTTTCCACTGACAGAAAAACAATACCAAAGAGGGAAAGAAAATATATTTGCAGCTGCTGTTACCAGAGGAAGAATTTGGTCCGGTGACAACTCAATTTGCCCCAGGGGAGATGGTTGAATTAACGCTGCCTCGAAGCCGCCGCAGCCCAGGATAATGCCGGCTTGTTCCAACGCGTCAAAACAATTGGTTGTGTTTCGATAGTGATTCATGGTGATTATAGAAAGCAGGTCTGAAATTTCCTGAGTTTGGGATGATGAAACAGCGGTGTCCGTGTCATTCCATTCCGGATGAAGTGAATTGTAGTATAACATAAATACGCCTTCTTTTTTGCAATTATATAATATTTTTTGCAAAAATACAACTAATATTGTATATATAATTTAATAGAAAATACAAATATATTTACTGATTGCAAAAAAATGAAGAAGTTGATACACTAACAAAAGATAGAGTATTCTGTCTAAAAATCTGATAGAAGGAGCAAAACAAATGAAAAAACGGATCTTAGCATGTTTGCTTGGCATCACAATGGTGATGACGTTGTTTGCTGGGTGCGGTAGTCAATCGTCTTCGGAATCCAC
>CABRZL010000059.1 GCA_902475435.1 uncultured Eubacteriales bacterium
AGAGGCAGCATAGCATACAAAATCCTTGAGGAAAATGTGTCAACCAATCTTGACAGTATCAGTCATACTCTTTCTCATCTCCTTTGGAACTGCAAATTTTCCTCAATTCCCTATTGACTTTTTATTTGCAGACTGCTTTTTCTTGTCTTTTATTTTAACATACTTGAACATTTTTAGGATACATCCACTCCATGGAATTGTGCACGATATTCGGTTGGATGCATCCCACAATTGCGATAAAAGGTACGGCTGAAGTGCCGGGAATTTGCAAATCCAACCGTCACGGCAATTTCATGAATTTTCTTGTTGCTGTGCCGAAGTAAATCTTTTGCGCGGGCCAACCGCAGCTTCGTCAGATACTCTACAAAGGTTGTCCCTGTTTCCTGGCGGAATTTCATGCAGAAATACGATGGTGTCAAATGGACCTGCCCTGCCACCTCATCCAGGCAAAGCGGTTTTGTATAGTGCGCAGAGATATACCGCTTGGCTGTATAAATTGCCGCATCTTTCTTTTCTCCGCTCCGTGCCATCAGCTGGCTCATGCAGTTCTTGGCCCATTGGAGCATCGCCTGCTGAATTTGTTCCAGTGTTTCCATATTCTCTACCATTGGTGGCATATTTTTTGACAATCGAAGATATTTGCTATTTTCGACTACCGCAGTTTTTCCCTGTCGGTTAAAAGCTTCAATAAGGAGGTCATTGATGGAAAGCGCTGTTGCAATATAACTGCCAGCATTGTCTGTCTGTTGCAGCGTGTCGCGGATGGTATCAATCATAAATGCTTCATCCATATCTGCAACGCTGCGGCGCAGTGCATCTCCAGCTTCCTGGGACAGATAGTCGTGTTTCCCGTGGCAAAGGTTCTCATAATCCGCATACTGCAATACCCGTCCCTTTCCTTCGCTTAACCGCATCCATCCGGCAAACTTTGCGGTCTCAACTAATTTTGGAATCTGCTGTGGGTCCGTCGCTGCAAGTCCGATTCCAATTGAGATTGTATTTTGCCCTCGGTACCAGGCAAACTTTTGGGAACACAAGGACAGGAACATTCGGCACAGCTTCCGGCAATCTTCAATCGACTGATGTGTATTCAGAATCAGCGTCATGCCATGATCCATCACATAACACACCAGTGTATCCGAGTATTTCCCCCAATATTGTCTGGCCAATTCTTCAACCTGCAGCATCGGAAGGAAACTGTCCGGCTGTAGGTTTTCCTTTGGACGTGGATCGATCAGGATATACATGGCCTGGAACCAGCCGTCAACAAAGGATATCCCATATTCATAGTCAACTGCTGCCAGATCGTTAAGGATCGCATTGCCGGAGCAGGTTACGACAGTGTCCTCAAAGAATTTCTTATCCAAAACCCGCCGGAGCTGTTCCCCATGGGTCTTCGTGAACTCCTGTCGTTTGGCAGCAAAGTTGACTTGAAACTGATCCAGTGCCGTCCAGAGGTCATCCTCAGTCCAACCTGACGGAAGTACATTTCCGACGCCAGCCTGCAGGAGCCGCAGCAATGTTTCGTAATTCTTTGGCACATCACACATCATGAAAAACGTATTTGGTGCATAGGGATATGTGGCCTTCAAAAGTGCAAGTCCGGACAAATCATTAAGATCCTGACAAATGACAATATCCGGCGTCAGGCCAAGTATCGCCTGAATGGCAACAGAACCCTTATCTGTGCGTTCCACCAGGCGAAATGAATCATGCATGGATATATAATTCTCAACAGCGGTGCCCAGGGTGGAATCATTGCATACAATCATCGCAGAAAGCATTTGCATCACCTCCACTATTTTATCAGATACCGACGTCAATGTACAGGAAGGACTTTGAGGCCAGGCGCAAAGTGCGCCTGGCCCCATGGAGAGCTAGGAATGTTTCGCTTCCTGTTCTTTCTTTTGACGGACATGTTCCATGGTCCAGGTGCGGTAACCGTTCCCAGCAATGTCATCCCAGGTGCTGTAAGGGAGTGGCGGGACAGGCTCCAATTCTGGAATTCGATCCTTGGCGTAGGTCCAGTCCCTGCGCTCCACAGGAATAAAGTTGCTCTTTGTTTCAATGGAACCAGGTGCATATCCCAGCTTACGAATTAGCGGTGAGGGTTCTTTGTCGCCCCAGCTCTGATAGTAGTCGGTATGTATGATACCATAGGAAGTCAGATGCCACAGTTTCCAGGTACCATTCTCCCGGACAAAGTCACAGCCATATTTGATCCAGCACCAGCTGCAGTTTGTCTTGCCATCCCGGACATCGGTATCGAAGCCAGGGGAGATCCAGCAAGCCCGTGCAGTCATACAGTCGGCAGCCACCTCCACCACAGGTGTGGAAAGGGCATGTACCCGGAAGGTACCTGTGGCATGAGACTCCGCCTGGGGTTCTGCTTCGATTTCTTCGGGACGGAGCGGCTGGTTGACCAACTTGGCACCGCCCATAATGTCCATACTGGCATCCGCGCGCTTTGACCAAAGATCTCCCATCAGATCCTGACGCTGGGCCATATAATAGAACTCATACCGTCCCATAATGGACTGGATCTCCACAGCAGCCTTGGCCCGTTCAGCTTCCAGCGTAACAGCTTCCAGTTTACTTTCCAGTAGTTCAATTCGTTCTTCGATAGTCATCCTAATTCCTCCTTCAACGGGAGAGATATCGGTCATACGCAGTTTGCTTCATGTCAATTGCATCCTGCATACCCATCTCATAGAGAGTTTCGACAAAAGCTGGATAGTCGGCCATGTTCTCTTCACCAGTAACGAATTTCAGCACGTGTTCAGCCATATAGGTACTCAAATCGGCGATCAAAGCAGAGTAAATTTCGTCTTCCTCTGCGGTGAGGGAAGTTCCTGTGGGATATACACATGCTCCGTCCATTTTTCCAGAATTGATCAGTTCCAGTGCCTTCACCTGTTCCGCAGAATACGTGGCAAGGTCGGTGTTGATGTAGTTATAGCTGACATTGTCAGCAGGAGATAAGGTATATAGGGCTTTGGCGGTATCCAGCGTCATTCCATCCGGGTTGTTCAACATCAAATCTGTAAACTGTGGATTTCCGTCCTCATCAAGTTCATAGCTGACCCCCTCAACGCCGTACATGCTGAGCATGGAAACTTCCTCGGTAAAGTGGCAATCCAGCCACTTGCAGGCTAGCTCAATATTGGAGCAGTTGGTCGTCAGGTTCACGCAATAACGAGCCTGATAGTCGGCAGAAGATGTGAAATGGAGCGTCTGATCCTCAGTCTTGCGAATGGCAGGAACTGCTACAAAGTAACCGCCCTCTTCCACCTGCTCGTTGAGAGTCTCCAGGCTGTTTACACCGAAGCCCCAGAAGAAGCCCGCTTCGCCGGACGTTACTTTATCCTGATAAGACATCTCGTTGGTGTAACTCTCCACATCCTTGGCCGTAAGACCCTCTGCCATATATCCCTGTAGCATTTCCACATAGGATACAAAGTCATCTTCCACAATGGCACATTTCACATTGCCATCCACCACATAGAAGGGCACTTGAATGCCGGGAGAGGTCATAAAGAAGGCTTTGATGCCATATCCGGAGGCAAAGGAGCCGCTCTGGTCATCCAGATAAGAGGTAACAATCATGGGCATGTCCTTGCCGAGATCATTTTTGAACGCAGTCAATACATCATATACTTCATCGTAGGTTGTGGGGACTTCCTTCCCGACCTGCTCCAGCCAGTCACCGCGGACCATGATGCAGCCGTTCACCGGCATGGAGATATCCGGGTCACTGTACGCTGCAAAGCCTACCAGATTACCGCTGTCCGTGGTCAGACTGTTTTTCATCTCGGAATCCTGTTCCAGCAGGTTACTGTAGTTGGGGCAGTAGTTCAAGTAGTCGGCTAGGTTCAGTAAAATTTCGTCCTGAACAGCCCGGTCCATCCCACCAGAGTAATATTCTGTAGCGCCCAAGGTAATATCAGGCAGTGCACCGGAAGCAGCCAAAAGATTGAACTGAGTCTGTGCATTCTCAGGAATATAACACTGGTACTTAATATGCACGCTGGTCATTTCTTCCAGAGCAATCACAGCTTCATTTGTGCTGTAGGTTTCCATATATGCAGAAAAGTTGGGAGAAATCGTACAAAAATAGGAGAGCGTTTCAGGAGTTTCTACCAGTGGAAACTCATAGGCAACCGGGGTAAAGCCTACATTTTCTGCAGGAGTCCCTTCTCCCGGTTCCACGGCAGACGCTTCCACGATTGCTTCCTCTGCAGAAGATGCTACTACGGTTGTCTCTTGTTCTTCGGACATAACTTCGTTCGTGGGTTCAGGCTGTGCAGAGACGTTTTCCGGTACGGAGGCTGTTTCTGCGGAAGTGTCTTCCACACCACATCCCGCAAACAAACCAACGACCATGAACACAGCAAGTAACAGGCAGGCTATTTTTTTTATTTTCATAACAATCCTCCTTCAAATATATTTCGACACATCTCCGACTGCACATTCATTATGACAGGTTCCATGCCCCTCTTCAATGCGTAATCTTTCTGTTTTGTGCTTTATTTTATGGAATTTATATTTTTGTACCGCGAGTATTTGCGATTATTGCATAATCATAATATTATGCACTTAATCAAAAATAACGGCATTGCACCCAAATTGGGTTCCTATATAATAAAAGAAAGCAGTTTGAATTTGCATAAAAAACGAGGAGTTGATAAATATGCACTTACAAAACGGAAGCCTTCTGACAGAGACTTTTCGATGTCAGGAGCTCTTTGTAGATGGAAAAGTATCCTGTCCGGAGGGCAAGGTGGTCTGCATGACAGTCAGCGGGGTCCTTCAGGATCTGAAGCCCGGAACCTATTCGGGAGACATCATTGTATATGTGCTGGACGAGATGAAAAATGACATTGCTAAGGAAATTCGGCCTGAAGGTCCTATGCCCGGCGTGGGGGAACCAGGGCGCAATGGGCCTCCAGAACTAGGCATGGGTCCCCCGCCGGATCAGCATATCTATGTAAACTATATTTCCGCTCTCACCACTGGCACCAATGGTACAGAGACCAACAAGTCTGCTCTAGGTGCCTTTGTTGGAACAACAATCACAAAAGATGCCATAGTGGGCGGAAAGCTCACCATCCGTGGTAACACCGTAAACGTACTGTACCATGCCGATGGCTCCAAGCAGATACCATCAGAGAAGTTTGACAAGGACGGCAAACGGGTCTGGCAGTGGATCACCGACTATGATGTAGGAATCTATAACGGAATTACCGTTCTGGACGGGAAAAAGCGGATCTCTGATCTTACCATTGATTATCAGGGCAACGGTGGAGATGATTTTCATATGTACGGCTCCGCCATTGCTGTAACCAATCAAGCGCAGGTAATTATTGATCGCTGTGACATCCAGACCAAAGGCGTGATTGCCACCGCAGTTTCTGCTGCAGCCCATGCAAACGTGTTGGTAAAGGATTCAAAAATCGTTACCCATGGCACCGAAAATGAAACCTGGTATAAATACAACGAAAAAGGAATGACTTCAGCTGCCTGGGTCCTGGCCGGGCGGGGCACAGTCCGAAGCACCAATGCGTTGGGCGCCGCCTCCATGACCTTTTACAACACCTATGGAGAGAGCAACGGCTGGGGCGTCTATTCCGGCGACGAAGCCGCTGACATCAAGCAGTATATTATTAATTCCGCCGCAAAGATATGTTCTGAAGGGGAGCCCGGTTTTGTACCTGGAGATTTTGGAGCAGGCTATGCGGTTTACGCCTTGTCCAATACCAAGAGCCATATTCTGGGCTGTAATTTTGATATCCCCGACTATGCAGTCATCATAGCCGGCGGACAGACAACGCATTATGTGGGTAGCAGCTCCCAGCATAATCTGATGACCATGCTGGGACGCGAAAACCTACTCTATGCTGAGACCAATGGTTACCGGGATATCCCGGAGAAGAATACCGTGATCAATTCAGATAACTATGGATTCTTGTGGCACTCCAATTGCTCCGGTACGCTGAACATCCTGCCGGGTACAGAACTCCATATCGGCGACACCGTGTTTCTGATCAAGGGCGGGGAGATTTTGAGCAATAGCCCCCAGATTTATATGACAGATACTGTCATGGATACTGGAGGCAGACCTGGCCGTCTGAAGATTGTTCATCTTATGGAATCCGATGACGCGGGACAAACCGATGAGATTTCCCTGCATCATGATTATAAATGGGCCATTTGCCACATGAGTCCGGATCAGCGGGCGCCAATGGGCCATTCGCCGACTGCTGTTGCCACCTTTAATTTTCAAAATGAAAGCCTTGACGGAGATTTCTACAACTCTGTGAATACCGCAGTCCAGAAGCTGCAGTTGAATTTTGACCACTGTTCTGTAAACGGCCAGATTTCCTCTGGCAACTGCGAACACATCCATAAATCCTACTGGTACGGTATGAGGAACGGAAAAAAGATTTGTATTGATGAATCGGGCAGAGCATATAAGTCCCTAACAGAGGCTCCCTATACCTCTCGTTCCATGGGAGGAGCTTCTGTCACACGAATCTATGTTCATCCCGAAACAGATTCCGATGGAGCATTCCTTTATGATGAATCTGACACAGCTGTTTATGAACCTATTGGATACGCTATCTACTACCAGGATGCCCAGTATATTTCCAAGGTTGCTGTAACACCCTCCAAGACTGTGAACAATCCTATTGCAGTGCGTCTAACAAACAGTTCTACTTGGACCGTGCACGGAGATTGTTATCTGGAAGAACTGCAAATTGACGAAACCAGCCGAGTTATCGGAAGGCTTTATGTAGACGGCATTGAGAATGATGCCGTACCTGGAACCTATAACGGCAAGCTGTATCTGACTGTAAAGTAAAGTACCAGACAATGTATGAGCCATAAAATCAAGTGTTTTTATTATCTTCTTTAAACGCGATTCTATTAACTGACTTTATTATCCAGCTTGAGTTGTTTGAATGTGATCATTCCAGAAGTGCTCAGAGACTAAATGACGGTGATTCACTATTTCTTAATGTAAGTTGATGGCATCTAATGTGTTTGGATATGGCATAGTCCTACAAGTTTCGTATGATCCTTGTAGGACTTTTTTGTATCAACTTATTTTTTACTTTAATTTTTGACTGCTTTTAGAAGGTTTTTGATGTTTACTTTTGCCTCTCAATAAATACAAAACTGAAAAAAATTTTGTTATGTTTCGTATAAAACATATCCTGGTAAACGATCCAGATAAAAATTTTTATAACAAGCAAAATTAAGATCATAAAAATTAACAAAACAGGTGTTTCTTGTATATTTGTTCAACATGGATTGAAATCATAAAAATCTTTCTAATCTATATATTGTAGGTTTGTCAAACATATTGGACGGTGAACTCAAGAGGAGAAAGCCAGTTCATAGGTCTCATAGGGAAGTTGTTGGAGCGGCGGTTGTGGACAGCGAGCTGCTTTACGAAATCGTCCAGGGAAAAGAAAGTATGGGTAGAATAGAAGCGTTTCTGGTCCTCACGGTGGCTGCGTTCCATCTTGCCGTTGTGGCGGGGTGTGTAGGGACGGATGAGCTTGTGGCGGATGTTTAACTGGGCGGCCGTGACCTCAAAGAGGGTTGGGCGGTCCTGTTTGCCAGTAAGAAAGCGGTTGGTGAACTCAGAGCCATTGTCGGTCTGGACGCACTCCACCCGGATACCTCGGTGCGCATACCACTTGAACAACTTTTTCAGGAAATCAGCAGAGGAGTATGTGCTTTGCTCCGGGTAGGCAGCCAGGAAGCGCAGGCGAGTGAACTCACCAATAGCGGTGTACTGAAACAAACGGAGTTCCGGGTCGGCAATACATTTGCGGGGCACCACCTTCACGTCCACCTGAACACGCTGGCCGGGATAGGTCATCTGCTCATAAGACTTTGGTTTATATGGCTTTTTCTTACGGGCCGGAGGAAACAGGCCCAGTTTCCGCATGACCCGGAACAAACTCTCTGGCCGGCGGGTATAACCACGCTGCCGCAGTCGGTGCCACAGTTCCACCATACCCAGGTTTGGATTCCGGCGGCGCATATCTCGGATCAACTTCAGTTCAGCCTCTGTGTGCTGCTTCGGATGGCTGTGAGGTCGCCTGGACTGGCAGGCCAGGGATGCCACACTCCCATCCCAGAGGGCTTTCCAGAAGTAGATGTATGACCGGCTCTTGTTATACTTTCGGCTGGCACGGCTTACGCCATATTTCTCAGCGTATTTCATTAAGGATTGCCGATATGCCATGTCCTGTGTTATACTCTTACTCATGAAGGATATGGCCCCCTCTCGTTACGTTGTTGTCTGCAACTTCAACTTCAACTATAACCGATGTGGCCCTATCCTTCATCCTTTTTTCTTCAACTGTCCAATATGTATTGTACTCCTACACAGAAAAATCTTTCTAATCTATATATATTTGACAACACTTTGCGCGCGATATATGATAGTAAAAAATAATTTTATTGGAAGAACATTTGTTATCTCAATAAGTTAGGAGTACAAATCTGATGAAGGAAAAAAGTATTGTTCCCTCCGTACTTTTGGTAATCGCGATTGGCTTAGTTTTGTTCTTAATTTACGTAATCATCGTATGGGGTTCATGGGGACATGGACAGGACAATCCTGATCCATCACTCAATCTATCCGAGTTAACACAAGCAGTTTGTTCGCCTGGTCATGGTGAACGTGCCCCGCAAATTGAGATTGAAAATAATGTCTATGAGGCAACTCCATACGTAAATGCAACCATGGCTGCAAAAGAAGAATTTCCAACAAGTCTCAATTTTGGAGCTACATTTGCCTATGGGGTACATAATGACCAAATTTATTATTATGCTGAAATTAAAGGTTTAAGCACGGCTTCTTGGATTGCGGGATTTTTCGATGATGGGATTGGTATTGCAACTACAGAAAATATTGAGGCCATTTATAAGGCGGTGGATGAAACTGCAATTCCCGATTGGATCGAAGCAGCAAAAGAGGCAAGTGAAAACTCTATTTCGCCGGGTTCATATCAAGGATTAAAAGATGGGTACACAATTATAAAATAATGTTCCATTTTTAAGTAATTTTTAAATTATTATTGCAGCGCAACAGAAAAAAACTCACCACAGAGTACCCCATGCATTACTTGGTGAATCACATAGATCATAACAAAACTATGAAATTCATTTTGTGAGGATTGGATACAAATAAAGGGTACAAACTGCCTCGACGGATTTTTGTACTCTATTATGTTATATGAGGTTGTATAAATCGTTTTAAATAGTATCTATTTCCATATGTTATAAATTTTTGAAATAATTTAAATAATTCTCTAAGCCAGTAGCGCTCCTCAATAGATACAGAAATCAGAAATAATGTACTTGGTGTTTTTATCCTTATAATATTTTAGTGGTATGGATTTTTCCATACCACTATTTTATATGCGAGGGGGTTAACTTTGTATGAAGCACGTCGGATACGGTACAATAAGAATACCTGATTTTAAGGAGGAAATATAGTGGGAAGTTCCATGATAACAAGTAATTTGTCGGATTTTTTACAATATCTTTGCCGGGAGGAACGAAGCGCAGGCACCAGAGAAAAATACCTGCGGGATATCCACGCTTTTGCAGTATGGTTGGGAGAAAAGGAAGTCACAAAACAAAACGTATTAGACTGGAAAGCGCATTTGCAGCAGGAAAACTATGCTCCTGCCACGATCAATTCCATGCTGGCGGCCGTCAATGCCTTTTTTCGTTTTATGCACTGGGATGAGTGCCGGGTAAAAGCGCTCCGAATTCAGCGGCGTGCGTTCCGGGATACGGCCCGGGAGCTGACAAAACAGGAATATGACCTGTTGGTGCGTACGGCCCGCGGCTTGGGGAACGAACGCCTGGCTCTGGTCATGGAAACGATTTGCGCCACCGGCATTCGCGTTTCCGAGGTGAAGTATATTACGGCAGAAGCGGTTCGCTGCGGCAGGGTGGAGATTTCATTGAAGGGCAAGATCCGAACCATCCTGCTTCCCGGGAAATTGTGCCGGAAACTGCGTAAATACGCAGAAAAGCAAAAAATCGCTTCCGGTGAGATTTTTCTCACAAGAAGCGGAGCGAGTCTGTCGAGACGGCAGATATGGGCGGAAATGAAGCGGCTTTGCCGACGGGCTGGAGTAGCGCCCTCAAAAGTATTCCCCCATAATCTTCGGCACTTGTTTGCCATGGCGTTTTATCGAGCCAGCAGAGATATTGCAAAGCTGGCGGATGTTTTGGGCCACTCCAGTATAGAAACCACAAGAATTTACCTCATGACCACCGGAACAGAACATGTCCGGCTGATGGAGCAGCTGCATCTGGTCAGCTAGACAAAATGAATATTTTGTCCTAATTACATATTAAGGAACTGCTCAATACGACATAAGTATAGCACCATATTTTTGGAAAAGCAAGATAAATTCCTCATTTTGGTTGCAGAAAGGGAAGGCTGTAAAAGGATAATTTTTACAGGCCTGCCCTTTCTGCGCTTATTTTTTCTCCTAAAAGAAAAAAATAGCAATATTTTTATATATTTCCTGAATTTCAACAGATTAGATGGCCAATCGGTGTAGACAAAATATTCATTTTGTCTACACCGAAAGGAGGAGATTCATGAGAGAAACGCTGCGTGACTTTTGTCTCCGCACTGGCCGAACAGAATTGCTGGAGCAGTGGGATCAGGAGAGAAATCCTGCGCTGACACCTGACGACGTTACATATGGAAGTCGGATAAAAATCTGGTGGCAATGTTCTAAAAAGCATAAATGGCAGGCTGCAGTATTTTCTCGCACCAGTGGTAGCGGTGCTTGTCCTTTTTGTGCTGGAAAGCGGGCCTATCCCGGAGAAACGGATCTGGCAACCCGGTATCCGGAACTGGCTCGGCAATGGCATCCCCGGAATGGCAGCTTGACGCCCGACGCCGTGCTGCCGGGCAGCCATATGCTGGTCTGGTGGCAATGCGAAAAGGGACATGAATGGCAGGCCATGGTAAAGTCCCGGGTCAGCGGTGCAGGCTGCCCGGTCTGTGCCAACCGAACGGTACTGGCAGGGGAGAATGACCTCACTGTGACCCATCCGGTGCTTGCAGCGCAGTGGCACCCGAAGAAAAACGGCAGCCTGCTGGCCAGTCAGGTGGTGGCGGGCAGCCGAAGGAAAGTCTGGTGGCAGTGCGAAAAGGGACATGAATGGCAGGCCACAATTGCATCTCGTGCCCTGGACGGGGCCGGCTGCCCGGTCTGTGCGGGGAAACAAATTGTTCCCGGCGAGAATGATTTGGCCAGCCGCTTCCCACTGGTTGCCGCCCAATGGCATCCGGAGAAAAACGGCCCCCTGACACCGGAACAGGTGTCTCCCTACAGCAATCGCCGTGTTTGGTGGCTCTGTCCCCTGGGACATGCGTGGCGGACGGCGGTTTCCGCCCGAACCATGCGGGGCAGCGGCTGTCCCTATTGCAGCGGAAAAAAGGTGCTGGCGGGATTCAATGATTTGGCCACTCTGGAACCGGAGATTGCAGCCCAATGGCATCCCACCCTCAACGGGACATTGACACCGGAGATGGTAACGCTGGGCAGCAACAAGCGGGTGTGGTGGCAGTGCTCAGAAGGCCATGTTTGGCAGGCGCTGGTGTTTTCCCGTGCGGGGTCGCAGAAATGCGGCTGTCCGGTCTGCGCAGGGACCATCAGCAAGCGGCGGCTTCGCCGCAGCCGGCGTCTGGCAGAGGATATGCTGCGGTACAGTGCCAAAAGTCACGCAGAAAGTCTGCGTTAAAAATATTGACTACATTAAGGAGGAAAACAAGCACATGAAAAAACGTTTTTT
>CABRZL010000060.1 GCA_902475435.1 uncultured Eubacteriales bacterium
ACCTGAACCCGTTGGACAGGATAGTTCATCTGCTCATAAGGCTTCGGTTTGTAAGAGCTTTTCGGTTTAGGCTGTGGAAACACGCATAGCCCGGAATAAGCTCTCCGGACGGCGGGTATATCCGTGCTGACGAAGCCGGTGCCATAGTTCAATCATACCCAGCTGAGAATTGCGCCGGCACGTATCCCGAATCAGCTTCAACTCTGCTTCTGTGTGCTGGTTGGGGGTGGCTGTGGGGTCGTCGGGACTAGCAAGCCGGAGACGCCGCACTCCCATCCCACCGGGTTCTCCGGAAGTAGATATACAATCGGTTCTTGTTGTACTTTCGGCTGGCTCTGGCAACGCCATACTTCTCTGCATACTTCATCAAGGATTGCCGATATGCCATGTCCTGTGTTATACTTTTACTACTCACGAAGGATATGGTCCCCTCTTGTACAGTTGTTGTCTGCAACTTCAACTATAACCGATGAGGCCCTATCCTTCATCCTTTTTCTTCTTCTGTCCAATATGTATTGTAATCCTACACAACCTACACCTCAGTATCATGAGAAGTACTTGAAATTATCAGTAAACAAATATATAATAAAATGAATACCTAAAAAGCGGACGTATAAACTCGACAGATATCAGTGAATCCATGTCGACCGTTGTCGCAAAATTAGTGTGGATTCCTCGTATTTGCATAAAGGATGGAAGAATTTTAGAAGGCTTCGCTACACATTTTTCTCAAAAACAGGTAGAATGAAGGAGAGAAAACAGCAAAAAAGCAGATTTGGTATTGATGGTATACAATGCGGTGTCCCTACCGAACTAGAGGAAATTTTCTGCTATTTTTTCGTTGATCTGGTTTTGAGTGATATCGTTGAGATGTTCTGCACCTTGAAGATGGTGCCACTAGGACAGACGGTATTCAATCATTGACCTGCCATAGGCGTTGCCTGCCGGAGGATACATACAGGTTTCTATTACATCGCTAACAGATGGAAGCCCATGTGAGTGGATCTATGTAGGAATCGATTTAATTATACAGCAGCGGAGGTGTATGAAAATTGAAAATGAAACGATTACTTTCCGTAATGCTGTGCCTGATACTGGCTTTAGGAAACTTACCCGTTTCGGCACTGGAAGGGACCAGCATGAGCTCGGATGACGGTCTGTGTGAGCATCATACCGAGCACACAACGGAATGCGGATACATACCAGCTCAGGGAGAAATCCCTTGCAATATGGACTGTACTGACACAGACGGCGACGGAGTTGTAAACCACGTTAAGAGCTGCTCCTACACACCTGCCACGGAGGGGCAGCCTTGCGGCTATGTCTGTAAACTGTGCAGGAGCAAAACGGACGCCCAGGAAGGCCAAGAACCAGATACATCCACGGACAACAGTTTGCCGGAGACGACGGAAACGGAAGAAACCGGGGAAAATGGTTTGCCGGAAACAGACAGCAATGCACCGGAGGGGGAAGAAGACGGAGAAACCGAAGATGATGCGGTGGCAAATGTGCAGGCGCTGATCGACGCTTTGCCGACAACGGAGGAGTTGTCCGCCATGACTTCCGAAGAACAGCAGGCGGCCTATGCTCAGGTACAGGCTGCGCAGGATGCCTACGCAGCGCTTACCGGCGAACAGCAAGCGCAGATCTCTGGCGCAGAGAATTTGGACACGCTCTTTGCCTGGTTCGACAGCTTAACAGAGCCGGAGGTTGCAGGCATCAGCAGCCTGTCCGAACATACCATTGATACGGTCAGCCCGGCCCATGTCACCTTTAATTTGTTTGACTATTGGGTCAATACGCAAGACAGCGCCTATAATGTAGGCTGGGGAGAACAAAAAGGAATTAACCAGGGGCATTCGTTTATCTTTGGCGGTGTTCAGGGTGACGGTATATGGAATTTCTGGACGGGCAATAGCAATCACTACAATGCTCAAAACGGCAATGGTACCGGCATCCGGTATGGACAGTACGAAGGAATTGTATCAAATATTCTAACGGACGGGTTTCCTACCCTTGATCTAGAAAACGAGCCTTATTATCCCACCAACCCTCCAACTTGGATGATGACAAATCGGACGGAATCCCTCAACTATCTCTTCGATCCGGACGTTACAAGCAACTATAAGGCGGTCTACGAAAACGTCCAAGGCCTAGTGAAGTACGATGGAAACGGCGGGTATGTCTACAATAGTCACCAGAATTACGCAGCATTTCAGGAGTCTGGCTCCGGGGTGCTGGGCACCAACGGCGAACCCAGCGCCGGATACTTTGATGTTTATGACAATTGGGGCCTCACCAGCGGAGGCTCGCCTAACGGGCAGTTCTTCCCCTTTGATGGGGCGGACGAGGTCTTTCAAACAGACAATAGCGGCAACTATCAGGTTGGCACAGACGGGAAACTGATTCCAAGAACAGATGTGTCCTTGGACACCAATACAACGCTCAACCACTTTATTGGCCTGACCATGGAGACGGTATTCCTCCAGCCGGAGAATGGCAGGATTGACGCAAGCACCCCCATGTCTTTCACCTTCTCCGGGGACGACGACGTATGGATCTTCATTGACGGTGTACTGGTGTCTGACCTGGGAGGCATTCACGACGAGTGCTTTACCATCATCGACTTTGAGACCGGTGTGGTTTACACAGGACTTACCCCCATGGTGCAAAACAATGATGGCACCTATTCTGAGGCGAAGCCTACCTTGGAAGAACTGCGGAGCGCGGAGAGCGGTACGAGTAGAACCTGGACTTGGTGGAATCGGGCAGACAGAAGGACAGAAACGGGCACCTATGAACAGTTTAAGGCCGCCCATGGCATCCAGACCACCACGCTGAGGGCAATCTTTGATGCTGCCGACCAGTCCGGCACCCAGGCCTGGGGTGATAACACTGAGGGCGGTATGAGCGCCAACACCTTCGATCAGAACACCCAGCACGAGCTGAAGATGTTCTATCTGGAGCGGGGCGCGGGCGCGTCCAACCTTGTGTTGGAGTTCAATATGTTGGCCGTCCCGGCCTCTGGTATCACCAAGACCGATCAGGACGGCAATCCGGTATCCAGGGCAACGTTTGAACTCTGGCCTGCCCAGGTAAGTGATACGGAAAAGGACGAGTATGGCTTTGCCGCCCCGGTACTGGGCGAGGACGGCTTGTACATTGCCGACAAGAGCAGCGGCACTCCGATCTGCATCGCCACCACCGATGAGAGCGGGCACCTGAACTTTATTACGGAAAACCGGAAGATCATCAGCTTCCAGGAGAGGGCCCAGTCTGCCAATCCCCAGTTGTACTATGTGCTGGAGGAGACGGGCCTTCCGCCGGGCTACCGCTCTAAGGGAAATGTCTCCCTCTATTACAGCATTTACAATAAAGAATCAAGGGAAGGGGTACTGCTCTCCTACAATTACTGGCAGACGGGGGCGTATACCCAGGCTAAGTTGGACGTCACCATGACGGAAAACCTGTACGAATACACGGTACAAGATAACAAAGCCGTTGCGGGCGATTCGATTGTTCCGGAAGGTCAAGATGCGACGGATTACCTGGATAACGGCATCATCTTCGCCGTCCCCATTAAGCGGATTGATATGAGCGGCTCCCTTTATGACGAAAGCAACTTCTGCGCCCTTTACGGAACCATAAACACCGGCTGGACCATGATGCACGACCCCATCAGCAGCAAGTCTTCCGTGCTGGAAGCCGCCAAGAACATGGTGCGGGTGATGCAGGAGAGCCACCAGAGTGGTACGATCATTGCTGAACGCAACGCCAGACAGTTGTTCCATGTGGAAGTAGAGAATATTCCCGGGGACGTGAAGCTATCTTATCCCTATCTGCAGGCTGCGGGCGACGTGAATAAAGCCCAGTACGACATTGCGTTTTACTTCGCGCCTAACGCGGATTCCCTAGACGATGTCAAACCAGATACGATTGTGCGTATCGCCACAGAAGACGAGAGCGGCAATAGCTTTGAGCGTCAGTACGCCTCCCAGTTTTATGTGCCAAATATCCTCAATCGGGTACGGGTGCAGAAACTGAACTATCAAGGCGAGCGTCTGGAAGGTGCAGAGTTCACCCTGTACCAGACCTACTCGTATCAGGACCGAGATGGAGACGGAAGCCAATACATTTGGGATGAGGGAAAGAAACTGTACCGCAACACCGCCGTGGTCAACGAGGATGGCACGTTGAAAAACAAAAATGAGATTTTGAGCACAACTTGTTGGGATAAAGGAACAACCAGTTCGGAAGGTGCCACCGGCACCGGCGGTCTCGATTTGGATGGAGCGCTTATCTTCCCCACAAAATTTGATACCTATACGTACGGCAACCAGACGGGTGGGTACCAGGTCAATCCCAGTGACACCTCCACCTATATGGAAGAGGGGGAATATGTCATCTATGAGACAGCTGCCCCCGCCGGCTATGAAGCCAATGAAGTTCCCATTACCGTCATAGTCAATGATGACGGCGTATTTGCAGACGCGGGGGTGGTCAACGACGGCGTTCGTGTGGGACAGTATACCGGCTGGATTTTGAATTCCCTTTCCCAGTTTGCCACGGAAAGCCCTGTAGATGAAACCCTCACCTTTGTTAAGACCAATTTGAAAGTTATAGGTGAAGACGGGTCGCTGAAATCTCCTATTGAAGGAGATATGACTTGGCAAAACAAATACAGCAACCAGAATCACCGCTATATTTCCCTTGCGGAGGATGTGGGCCGATATATTACCGCTGGTCGAAACCTCTACCAGTACACGGAAGAGGGGATGCCGCGCCTGGTCATTCAGCAGAATCAGGACGTCACCGCCCAGGTCATCGTTTTGCTCGGAACGGATGGGACGGATAACTACGCTCACTATTCGGGACCGGTGACGGTCAACAAGAAGAATGCAGACGGCACAATCTACTCTCTGGACGGATGGGCCACCAACGGCACCTTGGCGTTCTGGTTGCAAAAGGAAGGAACGGGGGACGGTGCCCAGACTCTTGACAGTGTGATGATCAACGGAAAAACACTGGAGTTGAATCAAGACTACCGGGTATATAACCCCAACGTCAATGACCTTTCCGCATATGACGACCTCTCTGGCCTCTTCTCAGTGGAAACCCTTGTCCAGGTGTTTGACCAGGGCTATGGTTCCCTGGCTGTGACAAAGAAAACGGAGAACACCTCGGACGGCTCGGCGCTGGAGAATGAAATCTTTCGCTTCCGGATCTACAGCTCCTATGAAAATGCCACAAAGGTTGTCCTGGCCAAAACAAGAGGCGGCGAAACCGTCCTAAATTCGGAAACCGGCCAACCAGAAACAGTGGATTTTACTGGCACTTTAAACGTCCGCTTACGGCAGACGGCCAGTGAAGGCCAGGCTCCCCAGGATACAGCCACCAACATTGCTGTAGATTTTGTAGATGGCGAAGGTGTGTTCTACCTACAGCCGAATTATGATGTGGAATATGTCTTCATCCCGGAAAACCGTAACCATCCGGCCTACGACGGACTCTCGAATAGCGAAGGCCTTGTGGGGCTGGTGGAAACACGGATTACCCTGAATGACAGCATTCAAAGCGGGCAGGCTACCGTCACCGCAGAACACGTAGCTTTCGCAGGTCAGCAACATACACACACCGTTACCTTCACAAATGGTGTAGCTACCCTGTATCGGAACCCGGATTACACGATTACACAAGTTTCCTTTGGTGAGGGTGGGGGGCCTACCTATACCACAGACGGCACTTCCACATTTACAGTGGACAACCGGTTCCAGTATGCTACGCCGGACAGAATTTTGGACGTACCCAATCATGGCGAGGTGGATATTTCCTTTACGGAAAATGGCAATCCAAGTGATTTGAACAGAGTTATTACAGGAACAAGACCGCAGGGAGATACCGCTATCGGCGACGGCGATGTGACTGTATATCAGGATGGCAATGGCTATAAACTCGCCTACAGCCTGTCCTCTAATACAGCGGAACATGCGGTGGTTGCCCAATTTGCCCTCCATTCGGGCCAAACCATCACTGTCAATCAGCTTCCCGTTGGAGCCACCTATTACGTCTATGAATATGCAGTGGGAGAAGACGGCAGCCGTGAAGATTTGAAAGACTGGGATACGGACATCACCTGGGATGAATCAGCAAGTGAAATCTATGAGATAGCCGACTACCGTGCCGTGCGGGGCACGATTGCTCTGGGTGATACAGCACAGGCTACCGGTGCGGTTACCTTTACCAATACGGCTCACGTGGGACAGCTTACAATTTCCAAGACCGTGGCGGGAGAACAGATCAGTGACACCGACCGAAGCCAGACGTTTCTCTTTACCGTTACCCTGAAGGACGAGAACATGGAACCACTGAAAGGGACATATTCCTACACCGGCACAGCTGTTGATGGAGTAACGCCGCCAGCAGGAGGAAGCCTGACATTGGATACAAATGGCCAAGCAACAGTTACGCTTACCCATGGCCAGAGTATCACCATAGAAGACATTCCCGACGGCTCTACTTATGAGGTGTCGGAATACGACAGCCACGGCTTCACCGTTGTGGTGGAGGACGATACGGACGCCGACCAGGTTGCGGAGGGAATGATTGTCAAAGACCAGATTTCGAAAGCCCATTTCACCAATGTGAAACAGAGCAACCTCAATTTTACGAAGGTGGCAGCAGAAAACACTAACCAGCCGCTGGCAGGCGCAGAATTTATGCTGTTCCGGCTGAACTGCACCGATACAAGCCATGACCATACAGCACTTATTGACCCGGATAATTCAGGTGTCTGCTGGCAGCTAGTAGGCAATCCCAAGACGAGCGATGAAAACGGTGCAGTATCTTTTGGAGATTTGCAGCACAACAGCGAATACCGCCTAGTGGAAACCAAAGCCCCTGACGGCTATGCCCTGCCCGAAGGGCAATGGAAGATCACCACAGATGTAAACAACAACATTACAATTGTAGCGGTTGGTGGACAAGACGGAAGACTCCCCACAGCCTTTGCGGTTGAGGAGGATGGCAAGCTGCTGTTGCCGAATGCCAAGCCGATGGATATCCCGTCCTCCGGCGGACGGGGAATGTGGCCCTTCCTGCTTGGTGGCGGGCTGTTGATGCTGGTGGCCACCGGTATTCTGACCGGCAGAAAGCTGTATAGAAAATACTTTATGAAAAATATGTAGTAGAGGAGCGAAAATGAAATGAAAACGCGAAGGAACCTATCTAGGGTGCTGGCACTCTGCCTAACCCTGCTGATGACCCTGGGCCTGTTTGGAACATCAGCTTTTGCTATTAATCCGGATGCCAAAGGCACCATTACGGTGGATGGCGTGGAAGATGGCGTGACCGTCAGCGCCTACCGGCTGATGGATGTCAAGGTCAATGCAAATGGCCAACCCCAAGAGCCGGTCTATACATGGGTGGATACGGTTGCGAACTGGGTGCGGACAAACTTTTCCGCTTATATTGGTGCTGATTCAGACAATAGCGTCCAGGCGGCGTTTAGCACAGCGTCAGCAAACGACCTTGCCACATTTTATGACAAGCTGGCGGCGGCCATTAAGACAACAGCTAATCCGCCTATCATTACCGCCGCAGGCACACGCACCGGCAGTGGCAATATTGAAAATCTTACGATGGGCAACTATCTGATTCTTATCGAAAATGGCATGAAGGTCTACCGCCCCTCGGCGGTGAATCTGGTGCCGGAATGGCGGGATAATCAATGGAAAATGTCCGATGCTACGGTGGAGGTGAAATCCAGCGAACCTACCATCACCAAGACGGTCAAAGCGCCGGGGACAGGAAACGGCTTGAATGCCGATAACGCCAATATTGGGGATACCGTCACCTTTGACATTGTGGCAGACGTCCCCAAGTTCCCCACAAACGCTCTGGCGAAAAACTATGCCATTAGCGATATTTTGCCCAAGGGCTTGACCTTTGTGGAAAATTCCATTCATGTGTATGGCGTGTTGAATACCCAAGAAACAGAACTGGCCAACAACGGAACGATGTATTATACCCAGAGTGCCGTGCGTCCTAACAGCAAGGGAAATTCCACTTTTACCCTTACCTTTACCTATGAAAATATCAGCAGCTACGACCAAATTCACATTACTTACACCGCCAACTTGAATGGTAACGCTGTGCTGGGCGAAGATGGAAACTCCAACCATGCCTACCTGGATTACACCAACAACCCATATGTTGATGGCAACTGGGGAGGGAATGATGACGACACTGCTACTGTGTACACCTACGGCTTGGACATTACTAAGGTAGATAAAGATAACCATGGAACATACCTGTCTGGCGCTGAGTTTGAGTTATATGCCTCAGAAAATGATTCCAATAATAGCACCAACAAAATCTTCTTCATCATGGAATCTGCAGGTGTGTATCATAAAGCTGTGAGTGGTGAAACTAACACTAACACTACCACTACTCTTGCTGTAGATTCAAACGGCAAATTGACCATAAAGGGACTGGACGAAGGCACCTGGTACCTGAAGGAAACGAAAGCACCAAACAGCTACAATCTGCTGAAGGCCCCGGTATCTGTTACGATTACAGATGCTTCAAACGGTGTTTTAGATGGCAAGGTGACGGATACCAATATAACTACCGGCTTGGTACCTTTGACCGTGGAAAACGATGACGGCTTCCAGCTTCCCGTTACCGGTGGCATGGGCACCTTCCTGTTCACAGCGGTTGGTGTCGTGCTGATGGGCGCTGCGGTGATCCTGCTGGTGGTCGTCCTCAAGAAAAAGAAGAAAGCGGCTAACTAAGTTGCAATAAAAAAGTTTTGGGCGGGGCATGGCTGCCCCGCCTATTTCTAAATCCTTGGATGAAAATGACTGGCAGAGGTGATATAGATGCAGGATACGCGCAGGATAGAAAATCAGAATAAGAAGGGCAGCCTGATGATTATACTGATCGCGGTCTTGATTTTTCTGGCTGGCGCAGCGGTGTTTTTGTATCCAACGGTCAGCAACTGGCTGGCAGAGATCCATCAGTCTGATGTGATTCAGGAATATGAGGCAGAATTGGCGGAAGAAGATCCGGATGATTACGCAGAAGCGTGGCGGCTGGCACAGGAATATAATGAGAGCCTTTCAGGTGATCCAGTCCATGATCCTTTTATCCCCGGCTCCGGCTATGTCCTGCCGGAAAATTACCTGGAATGTCTGAACCTGGATGGAAGCGGTGTCATGGGATACATTGAGATTCCAAAAATTTCTGTCCGGCTCCCAATTTACCATGGAACCAGTGAGGAAGTGCTGGAAAAGGGGGTGGGGCATGTGGAATCCACCTCGCTACCCATCGGAGGTGATTATACCCATGCCGTGTTAACCGGTCACCGCGGCCTGCCCAGCGCCAAACTGTTTACAGATTTGGATCAGCTAGAGATCGGTGACCAGTTTTATATCCATGTGCTAGACCAGGTGCTGGCTTATGAAGTGGATAAGATCAATACGGTGCTGCCCGATGAACTGGAAGAGCTGCGTTCTATCGAAGGACAAGATCTTGTCACCCTGGTTACCTGCACGCCATATGGCGTCAACACCCACCGGCTTTTAGTGCGCGGCACGCGCATCCCCTATAGTCCAGAGGAGGCTGAGGCATATCGTCAAAGCGTGGGCCTTCTGTCTGTTTTAGGATTGGATGTGCGCCTGCAATATCTCGGTGCAGGCGCCGGCATTGTTGTTCTGCTTGTTATTACGATCGTAGTTCTTGTGCGCAAAAGGCATAGGAAGAATGGGGGGCGGAATGAAGCGTAAGAACGAAAAAACCAAGAAATGGATTTTTCTGATTGGTACTGCTTGTGTACTGTTTTTGGCGGGGCTGTCAATTATGCTCTATCCAATATTGGCGAATTGGCTTTATAACTATGACGTCCAGGCCCAAAAGAGAAACTTTGAACAACAGGTGGAAGATGCCCAATTTGTAAAAGATGCCGAAAATTTCGAAAATAGCGAAGCTATCGAGGAGAGTTTACAAGAAGAGTGCGCTTGCGAAGTGCCCTTTGATGAATTGTACCAAGAATTGAAACGCAGGAATGACCTGTTATATATTGAACACCAAAAAGACTTGAAGGACCCGTTTTCTTATGAACAGCCGGGAATTGATTTGACAGAGTATGGATTAGACGGAAACACAATAGGCTTTCTTTCCATCCCAAAAATGGAGATAGAACTGCCCATCCTACTCGGCGCAAATAGCGAGAATATGCGGGAAGGTGCCGTCCATCTAACCGAAACATCCTATCCTATTGGCGGTAATAATACCAACTGTGTGCTGGCAGCTCACAGGGGATACAGTAAAGCGGCTATGTTCCGAGATATTGAAGTTCTTGAACTTGGCGATACGATTTACATAGAAAATCCTTGGGAAACTCTGATTTATCAAGTGGTTGAAATACGGATCATTTCCCCCACGGATGTGCAAGAGCTACTGATTCAGCCTGGTCGAGATCTGGTAACTCTTATCACCTGTCATCCATACCGGGTGAATAATCAACGTTATGTTGTATACTGTGAACGTGTTGTCGAAGATCGGACAATCCTCTCGTTTTCTAAACTTTTTTCCTCATAAAATAAAGCTACAATGTTCCGAAGGTCCTGCTTTGCCGTAGTGTAGATTCTGACCTTATAGTGTTCCATGGATCTGCTCTCACAGCTGTCGGGTACCGGAAGCGGCTATCCGATTTACGCAGCTCATTCAGGAGATCGCCGGCTTGGCGCAGTTTCCGGAGCGCTGTCCCCATCCCAGAGGCCTTGCTTTGAAGACAAAAGGTTACCGCTATCTGCCGGTTAAGAACTACAGGATACACAAAATCGCCTTGTCTGAGATCAGACAAGGCGATTTCTATTTCCCACTACTTATGAAATGTAGCGCAGAGACGTTATCATTTCAACAAACCTTACTCTCCTTTGAGATACTGGTCAAACCAGGAAATGATCTCTTTCATACGGCTAATGCGATTCTTTGGTCTGCCAGAACGAGAAAGCTCATGGTTCTCACCATGGAACAGACACATCTTAGCTGGACAATCATGCATCTTCAGTGCATTAAACATAGCAATGGCATCTGTCATATAACAGCGATAATCCTCATCAGACTGAATAAACAAGGTGGGCGTTGTGCAGTTCGGTGCATATTTCAGCGGTGACTGGTTCCACATCTCCTGATAGTCTTCTTCTGTTGTAACTCCCTGCTCCGTTTTCGTACACATCAATCCAATATCTGAAGAATACTCAAATCCAGACATAAAAGAAATCGAGCGCTGGGCACAGGCAGCAGCAAACCGATGGGTATGGCCAATCACCCAGTTGGTCATAAATCCGCCGTAGGAACCACCGCAAACAGACATCTTCGTTTCGTCGATTTCAGGATAAATTCGGATCATTTCATCTGTAAAATCCATTATATTCTGGTAATCCACTGTACCCCATTTACACAGAATATTGGAAAACTCCTCTCCCCTTCCGTCTGAGCCACGCGGATTGCAGTAGATAACCATATATCCAGCATTGGCCCATACCTGCATCTCATGGTGATACACCGTGCCAAAGGCACCCAAGGGACCTCCATGGACATGGAGAATCGTGGGGTATTTTTTCCCAGTCTCAAATCCGGCTGGCTTGATACAAAAACCATGTACCTCAAATCCATCTGACGCAGTAAAGGCATGGT
>CABRZL010000061.1 GCA_902475435.1 uncultured Eubacteriales bacterium
AAATCAGAGCCTCGCCGGCTTGTCCAAGAGACAGTGCGATAACTGCCATGCTCAGGCAACTGATGGAACATACTCCAACGCTAAGACCGTCTAAGCCGTCGATAAAATTTACCGCATTCGTTATGGCAACAATCCAGATGATTGTGATGGGAATAGATAAGATCCCAAATGCAATGTAGGGACCGCCCCAGGGAAAAGGATTGGATATATAGTCAATCACGCAGCCTTGGGAGACAGGGATGACGGCGGCAAGAATTTGTACAATGAATTTCAGCTTAGCGTTTAAATCGTATTTGTCATCCACAATACCAAGCAGTACAATGATTGTACTGCCTGCTAATATACCGATGAGCTGCCGGGAAATATTGCTCATGATCAATACAACCAAAACGAAAGCAGCATAGATTGCCAAGCCTCCAATGGTTGGAATAGGTTTGTGATGCATTCTTCTAGCATCTTTGGGCACATCGACAAAACCAAACTGAACAGAGAAATGCTTGACCAGCGGTGTCAGTACAAAAGCGATCGCTGCAGCGGCCACAACAGCGATCAGCACAGTCAGGATTTGCTGATGAGTTGCCATGAAATCATCCTTTCTCAGCGGGCCACAAAGCCCACTTTCTTATAAACCTTCCGAAGCGTTTTGGAGGCGATATAGCCTGCTTTTTCGGCCCCGGCCCTGTAGACGCTTTCAAGATAGGCTTTGTCTGCCAGAAGGCGTTTTGCCTCGTCTCGAATGGGCGCTGTAACGGAGAGAACGGCCTCGCCCACTGCAGGCTTAAATTCGCCATAGCCTTTTCCGTCGAATTCCTGTTCAATCTCAGCGTAAGATTTTCCTGTGCATGCAGAATAGATTTCCATGAGATTGGAGATTCCGGGCTTATTTTCCCGATCAAAACGGACGCAAGTATCGCTGTCTGTGACAGCACGTTTGAATTTCCGCATAATAGTGTCGTTGTCATCCTTTAGATAGACGCAGCCATTTGGGTCTTTGTCGGATTTTGACATTTTGCTGGTGGGACTCTGTAGACTCATAACGCGAGCTCCTACCTTGGGAATGTATGGTTCTGGAATTTTAAATGTTTCGCCATAAAGGCCGTTAAAACGATTTGCAATGTCACGGGTGAGTTCTACATGCTGTTTTTGATCCTCTCCTACAGGTACATAGTCGGGCTGATAGAGCAGAATGTCTGCTGCCATCAGCGAAGGATAGGCAAATAGCCCACCGTTGATATTTTCAGCGTTTTTTGCACTTTTATCCTTAAATTGCGTCATGCGTGAAAGTTCCCCGAACATGGTGTAGCATTGAAGCACCCAGCCAAGCTCTGCATGTTGGTGTACATGGGATTGAATGAACAGCGTGTTTTTCTGCGGATCCAGACCGCAGGCAATGTACTGTGCCAACTGTTCCAGGGTATGCCGCCGGAGATCGGCAGGATTTTGACGAACTGTGATGGTGTGCATGTCCGCCATAAAATAAAAGCAGTCAAACTCTTTGGATAAATCCGCCCAGTTTTTTATCGCGCCCAGATAGGAGCCCAGCGTCAGGTCGCCGCTGGGTTGAATGCCGGAGAGAAGAACCTTTTTGCCTTCCATAGTAAAACCTTCTTTATCTAAAATCTTTGAACGATGTAGGGTCCACAATCTCATGTATTTTAGCATAGTATGTTTTTTTTTTTCAATTCATAAATCAGGGTTTCTCTGCAAATTCAATATAATTCTTATCTGATTGACATGAATGGAAACAATAAAAGCTGATTTTATTTTCTCTTGACAATGAGAATGGATAAAATATAATGTTTTTATGAACAGTGAGGAGGAAAGAATATGGACTACTTTGCGGAAATGGAAATGCGTATTCCCAAAGGAACTGTTCGCACTCGTTTTGCACCCAGTCCGACGGGGAATATGCATGTGGGCAACTTGCGTACAGCACTTTACACATATTTTATTGCGCGTCATGCAAAAGGCACGTTCATTCTTAGAATTGAAGATACCGACCAGAAACGAAAAGTGGAGGATGCTGTAGCGGTTATCAAGCGAACGCTGGCAGGCTGTGGTTTGACCTATGACGAGGGACCTGACGTGGGCGGTCCGGTAGGCCCTTATGTGCAAACGGAGCGCCGGGAACTTTATCAGAAATATGCAGAACTTTTGGTAGAGAAAGGTGCGGCCTATCGGTGCTTCTGTTCAGAAGAGCGTTTGCAACAATTGCATCAAGATGGAAATAATGCCAAGTATGATCGGCATTGTCTGCACTTATCCCCAGAGGAAATTCAGAAGAAATTAGACGCCGGGGAGCCATATGTCATCCGGCAGCTCATCCCAGAAGGAACCACTACGTTCCATGATGTGGTATACGGGGATATCACAGTGGACAACAGCGAGCTGGACGATCAGGTCCTTTTGAAGTCAGATGGGCTGCCTACCTATAATTTTGCAAATGTGGTGGACGATCATTTGATGGGAATTACTCATGTGGTTCGGGGCAGCGAATATTTGTCCTCGGCGCCCAAATATAATTTGCTGTATGAGGCGTTTGGCTGGGAGATTCCTACGTACGTTCACTGTGCCAGTGTAATGATTACAGATCCGGAAACAGGGAATGTTCGTAAAATGTCCAAACGGCATGGGGACCCTTCCTATGAAGATCTGCTGGCCATGGGGTATTTGCCCGAAGCTATCTGTAATTATGTTGCACTTCTGGGATGGAGTCCGCGGGGCGAGTTGGCGGAACAGGAATTCTTTGATATGGACGGCCTTATTCGAGTGTTCGACTTGGAGGGAATTTCCAAGTCGCCTTCGTCGTTTGATATCGAGAAACTCAATTATTTTAATAGTACCTATTTGAAGGCGATGGCGCCCGAAGACTTTGCCGCGGCGGCGATGCCTTGGATTAACAAGGCTGTAACGGTGTCGAATGTGGATAAATCACTGATTCCACCTTTGCTTCAGAGTCGCCTCGATCGTTTGGATCAGATCCCTGCTATGTTGGATTTCTTTGAGGCATTGCCGGAGTATGATCTTTCCCTGTTTACCAACAAGAAAAACAAGTTGACGGCAGAGAGTTCTCTGGATTTGCTTCAGAAGGAATATGATAGCCTATCCGTGATTCCGGAATGGACTTATGAAGCGATTCATGATGCGCTCTATACCCTGGCGGAAGCAGATGGTTTGAAAATTGGAAAAGTCATGTGGCCGCTGCGCATTGCGGCGGCGGGGAAAGCAGTAACTCCAGGTGGGGCCATTGAGATTGCGCATATTTTGGGCCGAGAGGAGACACTTCGGCGGGTAGAGCAGGGGATTTCTAGACTGCAGAGCGCCGAGAAAAATTAACACTTGTAAAATATGATAAGGAAACATAAAAGGAGTTGGACAAAATGGAACGGGAAAATTTTCGCTCCCGGTTGGGATTCATTTTGATTTCAGCCGGGTGTGCGATTGGAATTGGAAACGTATGGCGCTTCCCATATATGGTGGGCAACAACGGCGGCGGTTTCTTTGTGCTGATTTATCTGTTCTTTTTGGTGGTTATGGGAGTACCCATTTTAACCATGGAATATGCAGTAGGACGAGCCAGCCGAAAAAGCGCGGCCTATGCCTTTAATGTTCTGGAGAAAAAAGGGCAAAAGTGGCATTATATGCGTTATGTGGCCTTGATTGGCTGTTATATTCTGATGATGTTTTATACAGTTGTCTCCGGTTGGATGCTGTATTATTTCTATATGATGGCCTCTGGTGTTTTCTCTTCTCTGGATCCTCAGGGAGTGGCGAATGTCTATGCCGGCATGTTGGACAAGCCAGGGGTCATGGCCGGATACGCGATTGGAATTGTAATTGCGGGCTTCTTCGTGTGTTCTATGGGACTGAATAAAGGGGTAGAGCGTCTGAGTAAGTGGATGATGCTTGCGCTTCTCGGAATTATGGTGTTGCTGGCAATACGGAGTATACTGCTCAGCGGATCCAGTGAAGGACTGCGCTTCTATCTTTTGCCCAGTGTAGAAAAAATTAAGGAGGCTGGTATTGGCAATGTAGTTACTGACGCTATGACGCAGTCATTTTTCACGCTGTCCATCGGCGTCAGCGCGATGGAAATATTTGGAAGTTACTTAAAAAAGGAACGGACTCTGGTGGGCGAAAGCATTATGGTCTGCAGTTTGGATACATTTGTGGCCTTTGTGTCGGGATTGATTATTTTCCCTGCGTGCTTCGCTTTTGGGGTAAACCCGGACAGCGGCCCAAGTCTGATCTTTATTACGTTGCCGAATGTGTTCGGTGCTATGCCTGGCGGTCGAATCTGGGGCGCACTGTTTTTTGTGTTTATGACCTTTGCGGCATTTTCCACGGTTGTGGCTGTATTTGAAAATATTATTGCTTTGACCACGGAACTGACAGGGATTTCCCGCAAGCGGGCGTCGCTCATCAACGGCGTGTTGGTGGCAGTTCTCAGTATGCCGTGTGTACTGGGCTTTAATGTGCTTTCGGGATTTGAGCCGCTGAAAGCGGGAAATACGATTATGGATCTGGAGGATTTCTTGGTCAGCAATTTGCTGCTCCCTGTCGGGTCCCTGATATATGTACTGTTTTGTACTTCTAAATGGGGCTGGGGCTGGAAAAAGTTCCAAAAGGAAGCGAACCTGGGGAAAGGACCAAAAATTCCAAACGGGCTTCGGATTTATTGCGCCTATGTGCTGCCGGTGCTTGTGGCTGTGCTTCTGGTGTACGGATTGGTTGCATATTTTCTCTGACATGAGGGACGCTGCTGTTGCGGCGTCCTTTTTCGGGTGTTTGAGCAATATTCGGAAATGAATTGCGTCTTGCAATATGAAGGACTTTGAAAGTGAGGTGTTTTCTTTGGAAGATGAGGAGATCTATGCATTGTACTGGGCCCGAAACGAAGAAGCTATTGTGCAGACTCATCAGAAATACGGCCCGTGGTGTCGTGGAATTGCTATGCGTATTTTAGAAATACACGAAGAAGCGGAAGAGTGCGTGAACGATACGTATCTACAGGTATGGAATCATATTCCGCCCCAGAGACCGAATGTGTTTCGGACTTGGCTTGGGCGGATCACCAGAAACTTAGCGCTGAGCCGCTATCGAAAAAACCATGCAGAAAAACGCGGCGGTGGGCAAACGGCTCTGGCATTGGAAGAACTTCGGGAGTGCGTTTCTGGACGAGAGAGTGTGGAAACAGCGGAGGAGAGTCGTGCAATTGCAGCGGCAATCAATCATTTCTTGGCAGAACTCCCGCTGACTCAGCGCAATATTTTTCTGCGGCGGTATTGGCATATGACGCCCATTGCAGATATTGCAAAGACATATGGGTATCGGGAGAGCCAGGTCACATCCATGCTTCACCGACTTCGGAAAAAGCTTCGAATTACTTTGGAACAGGAGGGAATTGCGATATGACAGAGTTTGAGCTGCTTCAACTGATTGGAGAGGCGGACGATCGGTATATTATGGATTCCCGCCGCCGTCCGAAGAAAAAGCCCAGATGGCCCTATGCATTGGCGGCCTGCCTGGTGCTTGCAGTTTTAACGGGTGCGGGTGTGATGATTTTTGGACCGCTAGGGAGTCCTGCCACGGCGGAATCGACCGCTGCAGGAGAAGCTGTGATGCAGGCGGATGAAGAACAGGGGAATGGTCAAATACAAGAAGGCATGTCATCCAATTTGGAGGGCACAGAGGAGACAACAGAAGTTTCGGAGAGCGTTGAAGCCTATGATGTAACCATGCTGTCGGAAGCTGTATATCCAGAAAGTATATCGGCGGAAGATTATGATGCTGCCACACAGCAGTGGACGGAAAATCAAGTTTCTGAAAATACGCGAACGGCGCTCAATGCGTTTGCCTACAGCACAGCAGCTGCGGTGCTTCAGGATCAGGAAAACAGCGGGTGCTATTCTCCACTGAGCCTCTATCAGACGTTGGCGATTCTGGCGTCGGGTGCTCAGGGACAGACACGGGATGAGCTTTTGAGCTTGCTGGGGCAGAGCGACGTAGAAACCATGGCCTCTGAGACGGGAAAGCTCTATCGTGTGAATTATTTTGATAATGAAGTCAACAAACTGAAAATTGCAAATTCCCTGTGGCTTGACGAGACTGCCGGTGACGGAGGGAGGGTTTCCTATAACCAAGACTGGGTCCTTTCAGCAGCAGCCGATTATTATGCGTCAGTCTATGAGGCGGAATTTTCCCAGGAGTCCACAGCACAGGCATTGGGACAGTGGATCTCAGATCATACGGGAGGTTTGCTCCATCCATCGCCGGAGACGCTAAATTTTGACCAGAATACGGTAATGGCCATTGTAAATACGCTGTGGTATCAGACTCAATGGTCAGAGCCATTTGATGAGGACGCTACAACAACAGAAGATTTTACGACAGCGGATGGAGAAATCGTGTCCTGGGATTTTATGCATAAAACAGATTCTCTTGGAGCTGTTATTGAAACAGAGGAATATACTAAGAGCGCAATCAGCCTCAATCAAGGAAAAATGATTTTTGTATTGCCCCAAGAGGGGGTGGATGTAGACAGTTTGCTGACGGAAGAAAAGCTGTGGGAAATCTTTGAAAATGGTGACTACCAGGACGCGGAAGTAATTTGGAGTATTCCAAAATTTGAAACCAGCGCCGCCTATCCCGAGTTAGAGGAAATGCTGCAGAGTCTTGGTGTCACAAGTGCGTTTGACGTCGGCACCGCAGACTTTTCTCTGATTTCCTCAGACGTACCACTGGTTGTAGGACAGATTCAACAAGAAACCCACATTGCGATCAATGAGGATGGCGTAGAGGCGGCCAGTTTTTCCATGGCAGCCATGGAAGCCGGAGCATCAGAACCGGAGAAGGTGGCTACGGTGGAGATGAATCTGAATCGACCTTTCTTATATCTCATTACTGCCAACGACGGTTCCACACTGTTTCTGGGTGTAGTGCGGAATCCATCAAAATAAGGATATATTTACCAAATTTCCGAGAATCATAGGGATTGCATCTTGATTTTCACACAAGGAAAGGGTATAATCATAAAATATTATGTAAAACTCTGAATCCTTAATTCTGATTGATATGCGGCTCCGGCTGCGAAAGGAGTATCATATGTGTGGAATAGTTGGTTTTGCTGGCGCTCAGAAGGCGGCGCCGGTGCTGCTGGACGGCTTGGCAAAACTAGAATACAGAGGATATGATTCTGCGGGAATCTGTACATATCATAATGGAGCACTTCTGATTGCAAAAAAAGAAGGTCGGCTCCAGAATTTGGTGGAAGCAACCCATGATGGGGCTGCATTGCCCGGAAGCATTGGAATTGGTCATACCAGATGGGCTACCCATGGTGCGCCGTCAGATGTCAATGCCCATCCGCATTTGTCCTCGGATGGGAAAATTGCCGTAGTGCACAACGGCATTATTGAGAATTATTTGTCGCTTCGGACGATGCTGTTAAAGCATGGCTATGAGTTTTCGTCAGAAACCGATACAGAGGTAGCTTGTAATCTCATTGCTTGGTGTTATGCGCAATGCGGGGATTTTCAAAAGGCAATGGAGCAGGCGCGGGATGCCATAGAGGGAAGTTATGCGCTGGTAGCGTTATGTGTGGATGATCCGAATACCATCGTAGCGATGAAGCAGGACAGTCCGTTGATTTTTGGAAAGGGAGACGGTTGTAACTTCCTGGCTTCTGATGTACCGGCCATTTTGAAATACACGCGGGAAGTGGTGTACCTGAACGATGGAGAAATGGTTGTTATGACAGCGGACTCCGCAGTCTTTCTGGATCGGCAGTGCAATATTCTGGAGAAACAGACGGAGCATATTGCCTGGGAAATTTCAGCAGCTGAAAAAAATGGGTACGACCATTTTATGCTAAAAGAAATTTATGAGCAGCCTTCGGCAGTTGCCAAGACTATCTCGCCCCGGATTCGAGAGAAAAAAGTTGTTCTGGATGATGTAACGTTAGACGGAACATATTTGAAAAAGCTTTCTCGGATTTACGTGGTGGCCTGCGGAAGTGCATACTATGTGGGCTGCCTTGGGAAATATATTATGGAAAAATTGTGCCGAATACCGGTAGAGCCCATGTTGGCATCTGAGTTTCGGTATTGTGACCCACTCTGTGACGAAAATACGTTAGTATTGATTATCAGCCAGTCGGGAGAGACTGCGGACACGTTGGCGGCGCTGCGGGAAGCAAAGCGGCGGGGAGCCAGAACGCTTGCTATTGTCAATGTAGTTGGTTCGTCCATCTCTAAAGAGGCTGACGACGTCATCTATACTTGGGCGGGGCCGGAGATTGCAGTGGCAACCACAAAGGCGTATTCCACGCAGCTGGCTCTGGTCTATCTGTTGGGGCTGTATATTGCAGATCATTTGGGAACCATAACACAGGAGGAGTATGCCCAGTTGCTTGATGCGGTGGAAAGACTGCCGGAACAGATTCAGAAAGTTCTGGATGATGAGGCGGTGTCTTATATCCGTACACTCGCTAAACGGTTTTATCAGGCAGAGGACGTATACTTTATCGGTAGGCATGTGGATAATGCTACTTGCCTGGAGGGAAGCCTAAAACTCAAAGAAATTGCATATATCCACTCAGAGGCTTATGCCGCCGGAGAATTAAAGCACGGTCCGATTTCTTTAATTGAGCATGGTACGTTGGTCATTGCAGTGGCGACCAACGGACATCTGTTTGACAAGACGATGAGTAATGTGAAAGAAACAAAAGCCAGAGGGGCGGATGTGTTAGCCATCACGACAGAGGAGTTTTCCGAACGAATTGACCAAACGGCGGATCATAAATTTGTTGTTCCCAAAACGCTGCCTCTTTTACAACCCAGTTTGAGTGTCATTCCGCTTCAATTGTTTGCCTATTATGTGTCCCTGGAGCGGGGATGTGATATTGATAAGCCGCGGAATCTGGCAAAATCTGTAACTGTAGAATAATAGCGGGGCGGATGATCCGCCCCGTTTATAATGGGAAGGAAGTGCCAAATATGGAAACAATAGACGCGATTCAGACCCGGCGAAGTGTTCGAGTTTATGAAAATCGTCCGGTAGACAGAGCGGTGTTAGAAGAGATACTGGAGGCAGCATTGTGGGCACCGTCTTGGAAAAATACCCAGACGGCAGGGTACATTGTAGTGGAAAGTCCGGAAATGAAGCAAAAGCTGATGGAGACATTGCCGTCCTATAATGCAAAAACGGTATCTACAGCGCCGGTCGTTTTAGTTATGACCTGCAAAAAGGCGCGTTGTGGCTATAATCGCGATGGAAGTTACACGACAAAAAAAGGCGACCGCTGGGAAATGTTTGACAGCGGAATTGCCTGCCAGACCCTTTGTTTGGCAGCATGGGATCGGGGATTGGGAACGTGTATTATGGGAATTTATGATGAAGATCGGCTCCCTTCTCTTTTGAATGTCCCTGAGGATCAGTACGTTACAGCGGTAATAGCGTTGGGATATCCCGGAGAAACCCCCGTTTGTCCCAAGCGAAAGACACTGGCGGAGAAGGTGCAATATGTTTGAAGGATTTTCCGCAAAAACCATAGATTTTCTCTGGGGAATTCGTTTTAACAACAACAGAGACTGGTTCCGGGAACACAAGAAGGAATACGAAGCATATCTCTATCAACCGATGCTGGAACTGGCAAATGAAGTGAGAGAGTTGGTATCCATTGAGGGAACAATTATAAAAACATCCAGAATTTACCGAGATGTACGGTATTCTAATGGAATTCCCTATAAAGAACATTTATGGTTTTGTCTTCGCGAAGACAATGTGTTTTGGAGCGAACATCCGTCTATGTATTTTCAAATTGAACCGGAAGGCGGCTCACTGGGATTCATTTTTTATGCGCCGAAAGCACAGCTTATGATGCAGCACCGCAAGCGCATGTTGGAGAAACCGGGGGAGTTTCGGCATATTGTGGAGCCAATTTTAGCAGACGGTCGGATTTCGGATCAGTCAACACGGTATAAACGTCCCAAAGAGGGCGGTAATGGGGAAGACACCCAGTGGTATCAGCTAAAAAATTGTTTTTTCGAGGAAACCATACCAGTTGGAGACTTGTTATTTAGCCGAGATCTTCCGGTGCATATTGCGGATATTTTTCAGATTTTAACGCCGCTGTATCGCTATTTTCGAATGTTGGAAACATTTTGACTTTTTATTATAAAAATTTTCAAAGCTTCTGGGAATTTGACATTCCCGGAGGCTTTTTGCCCTTCTTCCGTTCATTACAAGAAAAAAATCCGTCTACTTTGATCGAAATATGGCATATTAAAACCGTGCGAAAAATTAAAATGGAGAGGAGATAGGTGAAGTTGAAACGTAAATGGTCAGTTTTCGTGCTGCTGTTTGCGGCACTGCTGGGAACTGGCGTACAAGCGGCTGATACGTCTATTCCCGGTCAGGTTGTAGCGGTTGGCCGGGCCGTAGGAATCGATGTAAAGTGTAGCGGACTCTTAATTGTAGGTTTTTCTGAAGAGAGTCCTGCGAAGGAAAGTGGTCTCCATCGGGGAGATTTAATTTTACAGGTAGATGGGGAGTCAGTGTCGGAGGTGTCAGAGCTTCGGGAGAAATTACAGGATAAATCGCAGGTAACATTGACAGCTTTGCGGGATAGCAGAGAACAGAGTTTTTTGGTTCCGCTTCAGGAAGCTGACGGTATGAAGATGATTGGAGCAAATGTCAAAACTGAGATGGCAGGAATCGGAACCATTACCTATTATGATCCTGCTACGGCGGTATTTGGCGCGTTGGGGCACGGAATTACCGACGGTGCAACTGCAGATCTGTTTCCGGTTCGTGATGGTTTTATCTGCAAGGCCACGATTGTCAGTGCCGATCGGGGCGAAGTCGGCATGCCGGGAATGCTTCAAGGGGCGTTTGACAGCAATGATTTGTTGGGGAGCATTACTAAAAATACTACATGCGGTATTTTTGGCGAGATGTATCAGCCGCTGGATGGGGAAATCATATCTGTGGCAGGCCGTAGCGAGGTGAAAGTCGGTCCGGCGGAAATACTCTGTAATGTAGAAGGAGACGAAGTGGAGCATTTTTCTGTAGAGATTCAAAAAATATATCCCATGGATGATGGAACGGGACGAAATATGATGCTAAAGGTCACAGATCCAAAGCTGCTGGAGTTGACAGGCGGAATTGTACAGGGAATGTCTGGAAGCCCAATTTTGCAGAATGGAAAAATCATTGGAGCTGTGACCCATGTGCTGGTTTCCGATCCGGAAGTAGGATATGGGATTTTTATCGAAAATATGCTGGAAGCAGCGGATATGGCGGCATAATAATGGATTGTGATGAATATGCACGGATTTGAATGCTTCTATTGGTTCCAGAAAAGTATATTGTTCGGATATGAAAACACTGGCCATCCATCTTGCCGAAAGCAACTGGGTGGCCAGTATCATTTATTTTTGTTTTGCCTAAAAAAGAGCGTAATTCATGTTTGATATTCACGCCGAACAGAGACTTATCTGCCTCTTTGTTACCAAAGTTGATTCATTCCTAATTCGAGCACAATATCTGTATTCTCAAAGTCTTGTTGATGGAGTATGCTTTTATTGGAAATAAACCGAATCATGGTAACCAGCCCTAAATCATCACTGCGAAAAGGAGCCTGT
>CABRZL010000062.1 GCA_902475435.1 uncultured Eubacteriales bacterium
ATTTAGCTGATATTGTAATATATTATACAAGGAGAAGCATGGAATAACAAGTTTTGCAAAAAAGAAAGACGCTGCAGGTGTCACGTTTATGTAAGATTGGCGTGATATAAACACAATATAAAAATCTCATTCCAAAATTCAGGAGGTTGAAATTTTTGAAAAAACTGTTTTCTCTGTTGTTTGCCGTTGCGTTGTTGTGTTCCCTATGCATATTCCCGGTTTCAGCAGTTGATGTATCTGATTCAGCAACCACTGAACAGGAAACAATTGCAGTTCCTCTTGCGGCAAGAATTGCGGTAAGTTACAATAAAACAATTACGGTAAATTACGCAAGTCAGAGTTCGATTCCTACTTATTACACTTACACTGAGTATAACAGTGAGTACAACGCATGGTTTACGGGAAATCTGGCGCTAAAGAGCGTAACAAAGATGTCTAAAACGAAGTGGGTGGCAACATTCAGTGGTGTTATGCATGGTACAATTTAGATTGTACTGCAACACATTTATTAAATCAGCAACACAGATCTTATTGTCTCTTTTCCTTTTGCAGCTTGGGATGGAGCCGTCAGCGGCCCTATCCCAGGCTGCATTCATTGTATAAAGGGAACCACGCGATTATCGCGTGGTTCCCTTTATACAAATAGAGGCCACCCTGCGGGTGACCTCTTCAAATCTGGAACCTATGACGGAAATACCTCAAGTATTTCTGCTTTTGCAGCATCCATAATGCTTGTTACATCCGCGCCGATCACATCCAACCCCTCCGCACAGATGCATCGCACTGTAGGAATTTGGTAAAATGCCTCGGCCACTGCCTTAACATAATCAAAGCCTAGGTTTGCAACGATTGGACCGCCCGCAGTTGTAATATAATACAACTCCTTTGCTTTACATAGTGTTTCCGGCACGCCTTTATCATTGTACCGGAACGTGATCCCGACCACATTGATGACCTCAATGTAGGTTTTCAGCAGTGCTGGGAATGACAGGTCCCAATAAGGAGCAGCAATTACAATCACATCTGCTGCAGCAAATTGTATTGCATACCGAAGCAGTGGGGATGTGTTGTCTTTCTGTTCCAGTGCCACGGTCCGAGCGTTTAAAGTCTCTTCTGTCAGAGGTGCGATCTCCGCCATGGCCAGGTCTAAAACTTCCACCTTGCCTGACAGCCTGCTGATGGCCAATTTTGCGAGTTCTCTGGTTCTGGATTCAGGCCGCACACAAGCATTTACAAATAAAATTTTTTCCAATCCATTCAAGTCCTCTTTCCAATTGATGAAAAAATTATAACACAGTTCTTCGGTTTCAGCAACAGTTTATGCTCCCTCTGCCAGGGCACAAGCCTCCAGCATCGACTTCCATAATATCACTGATCATCTCTCAATGGGATATTATCATGGGAGTATACGACGATGCCGGACGGATCATACTCCGGGAAGCATCCGACCCCGACAGTCCAGGAACTTCAGAACTTGTTTGTTGGTATTATCGTATAGATGACACAACTTCAGTTGGGGATGACGCCGTGTGTACGTTTGCGCGCACAATGCGGATTACAATTCAGCCCGGAGAAGAATCCTGGATATACGGCGAAAATAATGAGCCTCTTATGGAATGCACTAGTTATGAAATCACCAATTATGACAAATATGGCAATGAAACCACTGTGTGGGTGGACGCTAAATGCTGCATGAAAACAGATGCAGACGGCTATCTTCAAATGATTATAAAGAAGTTTCTTGGTGTGAATGTGGTTACCCGTGTGGATGATTCCGGAAGGCCTCTGTGGTCGGCTATTTACGATGGTCAGAATGGAAATTTGTTGGGGTGCACTGTCTGGCAGTATGAGATGCTGGAATGAACGACATTTCTGCAAGTAGAGATTACACTTTGTGCCTGCAAATATATAACTTCTGGCGAAACAGAATTATGTATGCAAGCAGACCAATGTTCAGTGCCAACAGACATATCCCCCACCGGAACATAGGGAAGATTTCTTCTGCCCGTCTGCGGTGGAGTGTAGATGTGGGCCGTTCTAGGCCATGATAGGCAGGTGGTAGAAGTATGCCATGCAAAATCTCGTCCGGTTCTCGGAATGTCTGATCTGGGTGGTTGTGACGGGAAGGGGGCCTTCAAAGAAAGACTCTTAGTAGTTCGGGGCTTGGGTCTCGGTCAGCTTCTGACCGGTGCAGCCTCCAACCGCCAATTCCTCGCTTTGGTATATTGGCGCCCAGGTATATCTCAGATTCCCTGCCTTGGTCTCCCGGAGGGTATACATGCTGTCGTCCTGCGTGTGGGCAGAATCGCTGGAAGACAGGGAGCCCCTGTCCATACCGGCGATCTTCAGAAAATGGGCGGGCAGTTTAAAAGCATTTTTCTTTAAAATGCTTTTTGCATCTATGAAGAGACGGTGTATTTTTCCACTCAAAAAAGCCTGGAAAACTTTGATGCAGCTAGCCAAAAGACTAGCTGCATCTATAGCGTTTTGCTAATATGAAAGGGGGTGTACACTTTAGACGCCGCTTGCGGTGCGAGTGTCTTGCTGAGGAAAAGAAAAGAGTCCAGACGCGAATCACGCCCAGACTCAGTCTGGAAGGGGTGGACACTTTAGATGCTACCCTTGTCGCGAGCGTCACAGTCGGACAAAAGAAAAGAGTCTGAACGCGAATCGCGTCCAGACTCAGTCTGGTGGGGGATGGTGGATTCGAACCACCGAAGGCATAGCCAGCAGATTTACAGTCTGTCCCCTTTGGCCACTCGGGAAATCCCCCATATAAATTAACACCGATTGAGGTGATGGAGCTGGTAGACGGACTCGAACCCCCGACCTGCTGATTACAAATCAGCTGCTCTACCAACTGAGCTATACCAGCATCTCTCACAGAGCATGACTATTATATCCACATGGATTCGGTTTGTCAAGAACTTTTTCGAGTTTCTTATGGTTTTTCCCGTACGGAAGTGTTAAGTGAAACGCTGCTTTGTCAGTCGTTGTGGTTTTCCATGTATGGGGAATCAACCAATGAATGAGAAGGGGGACGATCTTACAGGTTGCTTTCTGTACTAATACGGCCGCAAATTACAGTAAGATTTCCATTGCGGGCACGAATTTCATCTAGAAAGGGCTTGATTTTCGCCTCATCCCGCAAAGCGACAGTATACTGAAGCTCATATAATGTTCCCATATTAGTGGTCTTCACTCGTTCCAAAATATGCGAAGTGGTGTATAAGGAAAAGATATCCTCAAAAATACCATCATAATCGAGATCTTCTGGAATTGTAATGCGAAGATCTCGATGGGAGTCAGTGCTTCCTGCAAAACCGACGATTGTGAGCAACAAGAAAAACAGCGTTATGACGATAAAAAAGATTACTGCCAAAAGTATGTAGCCCATACCACAGGCGATGCCCAGGGCAACGGCCAAAAATAATGCGCCAATTTGCCGGGCGGTACCAGGCTCAGAGCGAAAACGAACCAGAGAAAAGGTTCCGGCGACAGCCACACCGGCACCGACGCTGCCGGAAACCATCATAATGATGACTTGGACAATGGCGGGAAGGATGGATAATGTAATGGAAAAACCTTTGGAAAAGTGGGATCGAAAGGAAAAGCAGAGTGCAACCAAAAGACCCAGGATTAATGAAACGCCAGTGCAGATTAGAAAAGATAACGGCGAAATGCCGCTGGCAAGGACCGTATTAAACATATTCATTCACAACTTTCCTGGAAAATTTTTGGGGCAAAATAAAGCTGGTATAACAAGAGCCGACCTTGGAAAAAGAGGTCTGATAAAGTTTTTGACGACTCAGTGCGTGGGCCAACCAAAGCGGCATAGCGTTGGGAACTTTGATTTCCATAAGTATTCGATCATCTGGCAGAATTGGAGTGCCATAGGCGCCGGAACAGAGATTGAGGTCGGTCTCACGCCATAAGAGATTCGTGTCAAAGGTGATGCGCAAATTTGGATTATCCTTCCCGATCATAGCAATACGGTTATAACATAAAAAGATCTTGGGCACTGGGTGATGTAGCCTCATAAAATGAGAAATTTCTCGAGTGATCTGAGGATCTGAAGTAGTTGGGATAACGCCATTCAATAAAAAGGCGCGCGCTTCAGAAATCGAGAGTGCTATGCGACGCTTATAGACAATATGGCGGTATTTCTTTTTCAGTTCTACAAATACCTGACCGTGTTCCGGATCCGGAGTTCCATAGGACCGGACTCGGAGTTTTTCCTTAAAAGCGGGCTTTTCGATTGAAGCGCGCGTAATATCATATTGTTCGGTGTCAAAAAAGACGTTGGAAATTGTATGTAAACCATATGCATCTATGGATAAATATTTTTCCAACTGTGGCATAAGATTTTCCTGTTGCTGAGGGGTGAGAAAATATTTATTTTCATATCTGGAAAAAGATGTAATAATGCTGTCGGTCATCCAAAAGCCACCCCTTCATTGCAAAATCTCAATAAAGGATATCAAAACAATGTAAAGAAATCGTGAAAATCATATCATTATTTTTAGAAGTATTTTTGAAGTAAAAGAAACTTACAGTTGAGCGACTTTGCCCATAGCAGAGCGATTTCCGACTTGTAGATTTGCCACCTTTTCGCAATCTCCGGTCATAAAGAACCGATCGGTGCAACCATAAAATTGAAGGGCTTCGTCACGCTGGGAATTCATCCCGCCACAGATTACGACAGAGTCTGCTGTCAAAGTATGTATGGAACCCTGTTTGTCGGTATAAGTGACAGAAGTAGGGGTTACATCGACGGTGTTGGCTTCTACAATGGAATGGAACTGAGGATATTTTTCCCAGGCACATTTTATGATTTCGTGGTGATCGTTGGGATCATAAGTAACAATAGCCATGGTAATTGCATGCAGGTGAGAGGCGTCATGGGCAATTTCAGATTGACGGGTCAGTACGGTGACTTCATGTCCATGCTCACAAAGATGCATTCCCGTTTCTACACCGGTCTCACTGCCGCCTACAATGACAACTTGTTTTCCCAGTTTATTTTCATTTCCAAATACATCTAGACAAGTCATCAGACCTTCTTTTAAATGTCCGGCCGCGTCTTGTGCAAATTTCGGAATATTAGGAACAGCGCCAGTTGCAGCAATGACCGCTTCAAACCGTTCCGTTTCAATCATTTCAGGCGTAGCTTGGGTATTCAGCCGGACTGTAACACCGGATTTTTCAATCTGTCTTTTCAGCCAGTCTTTATAGTCCCGGAGGGGCCATTTAAAGGATACAAAATCGCTATGATAAAGTTGGCCGCCCAAATAACTGGTTTTTTCAAACAGTGTCACATTATGTCCTTTTTGCACAGCCATCAGAGCTGCCCGCATACCGATGGGGCCTCCGCCAATTACTGCTACTTTTTTGGGCGTGACTTGTGCCGGAATCGCGTGCAGAAGCATGGGATCAATGCCAAGCTTTGGGTTTACGGAACAGAAAGAAATCCAAGGGGGCGTCATAGTGCCGTGGCATTTATTGCACCAGATGCAGGGGATGATATCCTCACCACGCCCCGTAAGACATTTTTCCATATACTCATCGTCAGCAAAAAGCCCGCGGGCCATAGCGATTAGATCACAGGATCCAGATTGAATATAGCCGTCAAGTTCCTGGGGATCCTGGAATCCGCCATTGACGCCGATCAGAACGTTGGCGCCGGTCTCACGAATGGCTTTTGCATATTGGAAGCAGGGATGTTCCCCTTTTTTGAACTGAAAGCCAGTAGGATGGTTGGCTGCGGCATCTTTTTCCTTGATGGATACAATGTCTACTACATCCTCCAGTTCTTTAATAACTTGTGCCATAAATTCTGTCGAATAAATGTGATCCATCATACCATAGACGTAGGCTTCTGTGAGGAAATCCTGTCCCAGATGCTTTTTTATGGAAGAAAACAGGAGTTTAGGCAGACGGGCCGCGTTTTGTGGGGTATCGCAGCCGTATTCGTCTGTTCGATGATTGTGATTTTTTCCGATGAGCATGGAAATATTCAAGGAAACGCCATCATAACCAAAGGATTTATAATTGGCGACCCAATTTACATAGTTATGAACCAACTCATCCATGCGTTCCGCAGGGAGCATCTGTTTGGGTTCCACTGGTTGACCGGGCAAAAACGTGCCGCCTTGGCCATCCAGATTGTAGCCTTCCGGCCATGGGAGCCGAAATGGGATCGTGGAGATCAGCAGCTTGGAGCCATAGAAGTGCACGTCATCGCACATTTTAGAGAAATAATTGGACACGCTGGGATCGTCCATATCAAAATTTTGCATGCGGACGCTGTCTGCCATGCCGATGGTGCGCTGTGTAGGATTTGACCAGGGAGACATAACCATATAAGCACAGGATTTTGCCATCTGGATGACCCAGGCGCGGTAACCGTCTGCGGGGAAAGTCTCGGGGCCTTGGAGCAAATGAAGACTGGCATCGGGGGAGGAAATGCGATTTTTGAGCGTAACAGAACCAATCGTAAGTGGGTTTAGAAGGTGACGATATTGCATAAAATTACCTCCGATTTACAAAATTGTGATACAAAAATTACAAAGATTTGTAAATAGTATAACGACTGTGAAATCTATTGTCAATCAAACATGACAAACCAACCAGAAAGGGACAAATTGAGGCGACAACACAAGATTTCTGGAAGAATTTCTGGACATTTTTTTGTCAGCAGGATATAATAAAACCGCATGTGTAGAAATCATGAAGAAATGCTGAAAGTTTTCGGAAGTGGGGGCGGCCTATGGAACAGATGAATCAATTTTCAATATGGATTCGATTAGCTGCCACCTGCTCTGGAACAGCATACACGGTGCTGCTCATGCAGACAACTTCTAAGTATAGTTTTTTGATCACAGCGATCATGGCGTTGGGTGCCCTGCTGTTTTTTGTATTGAAAACGCCCTTTTTGGAGAAGATCTTTGCACCACGGGGATGGGGACTTTGGGCGCTTGCAGGAGCTTTGGCAGTATCAGCTGTTTATACTGCAAAGTCCACTTTTTTTACAAACTGCTGGACATGGATGTACAAGCTTGTAACGATTCTGGGTCTGCCGCATGAGGAGCTGGTGATCCGCTGTATCCCATGGCTGGTGGCATTGGCAGCACTGCCGATGGCTTTTGGGTATTTTCTATGGTTCGTTAACTTTATTCGGGGAATGGCACTGCGGTTATGGCGGGAATCTGATTTTACCGAACGTTTTTTTTTCTTGGGCGCGGGACTCCTGTTTGCGATGATGATTGTATTCACATATATGTGTACGGAAGCTTTTTATGGAGCACATATCAACGGAAACTGGTTTAATTTTGATCTGATTTATTCGGCGGATTCTGGATACTTGGTGCATCAAGATGTATATCGGAATGTAGGAGCTGAGCAAAATGATCTGCGGCAGCCGTTATTTGGTGTATTTGCTATGCCGTTTGCGCAGGCTGCTTGGCTGCTTTCAAAGTTACTTTTTTTCCTGCCGGAATGTTATATAACGATATGGCAGATTTTTCAAACACTTCTGTTTTTGGTGTCGGTGGTATTGCTAAGCCGAATGCTGGAGTTGCAGGGGGCCGAAAAGGCGCTGTTTCTGATGATACTGTGCCTGTGCTATCCAACGCTGATTTTTATTTTAACAGCAGAGCAGTATCTCATGGCAGTGTTCTACCTGATCTTAATGCTCTATTTGGAGCGAGAACCAGTGGGAAAAGGACTGGGGTACATTGCGGCAACTGGATCCCTTTTGACTTCCGGAATCTGGTTCCCGACGGTAACCTGGGACCGAAATTTTAAAAAGTTTATCCAAAAGACATTGACGCTTTGCGGAGCGTTTTTTGCGGTAACGATACTCTCCGGACGTCTTACGACATTTTTGGATATTCCTACTTATATTGAGGGATATGGATATTATACCGGTGCGGATGTACCGCTTCTCAGCAAATTGATGCAGTATGTAAATTTTGCCGGGGCCTGTTTGGTAGCCCCGCCCTCGGGGGTGGATTTTACCACCTACCGTCATGTCTCTTGGCAGATGCTTCCGGTAACAAGCTGGTCAAAGATCGGAGTCGCTGTGATGATAGCTGCACTGGGTGGAGTTATAGTGAGCCGAAGGAAGCGGTTTACAAAAATATGTGCAGTGTGGCTGGTGTTTTCCTTTTTGTTACTTGGCCTTATGGGGTGGGGAACGATTGATAACGGCTTAATGCTTTACTCATTATATTTTGGTTGGGCATTCGTTGCCATGGTGTTTCGGTTTATTGATTGGCTGTTTAACCGGCTGCGGCCATTCAAACTGGCAGTTTTAATGGGGCTGACATTGCTGCTGGGAATTTGCAACGTGTATGCGTTGCGGGAAGTATTGGTCTTTGGTACACAGTTTTTCCCTGCATTGGGGGGATAGAAACAATATATCAAATTGGCACGTCCTCATCATTGGATCAAAAATGTATTGGTGTTGTTGCCTTTAATTTGTAGTGGGCAGATGTTTCAGTGGAAAAAGCTGAGTTGTGGATTGTGGGCTTTTTTTGCTTTCTCGCTGCTGGCGTCGGCAATTTATTGTATCAATGATGTGCGAGATCGGGAGAAAGACCGAAAAAATCCGGCAAAATGTACTCGGCCCATAGCCTCTGGAGCGATAGATGTACCGCAGGCGCTAATTTATTGCGGTGTTCTGCTGATGTTGGCGCTGGGGTGTGGATATCTGGCGTCAGGTTGGAACGGATTGGCCTGGCTATGGCTTGGTCTATATTTTTTCTTGAATTTGGGCTATAGTTTGGGACTGAAAAATTTGCCATTGATAGACATTGCAATCTTGGTTTCGGGGTTTTTACTGCGGATGCTCTATGGCGGAGTAGTTACAGAGATTGAACTCAGCAAGTGGCTTTGCTTGACGGTGATCGCAATGTCGTTCTATTTAGGGCTGGGAAAGCGCCGGGGAGAACGGATCAGTGGAAAAACAGAGGGACGGAATGTGCTGAAGTTTTATAGTAAAACCTTCTTGGACCAAAATATGTACATGTGTGTGGCATTGACGGTGATGTTTTATGCCTTGTGGACAGTGGATGCGTTGACTGTGGCTCGCGTGGGCGGTGAAACGTTGATTTGGACCGTTCCATTGGTGATTCTTATCTGTATGAAATACAGTCTGGATGTGGAAGGGGAGTATGATGGGGACCCAGTGGAAGTGTTGTTGCATGACAAATTGCTGCTTTTCATGGGGTTAATATTAGCGCTTATCATTGTTTTGATTATTTATGTCTAGAAACAGCCGTTGGCTTCTGTGCCAACGGCTGTTTCTAGAATTTGTTTTGTCGTAGATGATCTTGTTGCTGCTCTAAAAACTCTTGGAGGTGACGTTGACGTTTCCCGTAATCTTCCAGCATATAATTGTAAGCATGTGCATACGTGGCAGTGATATACGGGAGTTTCCAGATCAGCAGAATACCACAGGTTATAGCGCTTAAAAGTATCCATGGAAGAAAACTCAGATCTAATAAAAATATTTTTCCCCGGTGAATTTGGTTGATGGCCTTAGCTTGTGAAATAATCTGCCGAATTGGTAACTCTGGGTGATCCATCAAGACAAACCAAGCGGTACGGTAGCGATAAGAAACGATCAGCATTACCACAGCCATATAGATCAGAATTCCGTAAAACATGATGGATTCGTCGATGGTTCCTGCAAGATATAGGGCGGAAAATATATAGCTTACCGGAATGGAAAATAAGCTGGCCCAAAGCGAAAGCATTACCGAGACCATAAGGTACAGAAGAATGGTCTTTCCCCATAGTTGAAATCCGTCTAAGAGCACTTTTAAGGAGAACATACTGCCTCTGCTGAGTTTCAGTGCAAAAGAGGTATAACCCATCCGCAATAACATTGACAGCAAGTGACAGATCGTCGAGATTACGAATACGACAATGTAGGAACGGGTTTCAGAAGAAATACTTTGACTCAGGTAATGTCCGCCCGAACCGGTATGGTTCTGTACAAATGTTCCAAGCCCCCAATCTGCGACAATTAGAACGAGAAGTGACAATAGGAAAACAAGCGTAACGATTTTTGTATTGTAGTGAGCGTTTTGAATACATTGGCGGGAAGCGTCTTTCAGTACACGGCGATTCAATAGAATCAGCTCCATTTCTAAATAGCTAAGGTGTTTATTTATGAAAACGTATCATACAGCAGGGAAAATGTCAAGAACACAGGGAAAAACGATACGGATGGTTGCAAAGCAAATGTGTGTGTGCTATAATATGTAAATAAAAATTACGAACTTCTGCGACTTGAGTTTATGAGTTGTATAATATAGGATTACCATCAGGGGGTGCGCAATGTGACATTGGGTGAAAAAATCAAAGCGGCCAGACTGGAACGTCATATGACGCAAAAGGATGTGGTAGGGGATTATATTACCCGCAACATGCTCTCGAAAATTGAAAATGGCAGTGCAACGCCATCGGTAAAAACACTGGAATATTTAGCGGGAGCATTGGGACTTCCGGCGGGGTATTTCATGTCGGAATCTGGAGGAGATGAGTTAACGCCTGGCGGGCTTGCCAGCGCAAGACAATATTTTAAAAACGAAGAATATGAGGGCTGTGTTCAGGTATTGGAAGAGATGGATTTGGACGGCGGCTATCGAGATGAAGCAATGCTGCTTCTGGCACGAGCAAAAATCAGTCTTTCTAAGAAATCCATGATTGACGGTCGGTATGAAGAGGCAATTCGTTTGGCAGAAGAGGCAATTGCGCATAACGAGGAGAGTATTTATGCTTCTGCTGCATTTCGGACTGAAGCGCTGCTGTTGGTGGCACGGTGCACCATGGAACAGGGTGGCGATTTTTTGAAGGCGATGGATGCATACCAAGCGTCTTATCAGGATCAAGGTCTAGGAGAGTTTTACCGATTGACAATGGCAGAATATTATATTGGTCAGGGTGATTTGGAAAGCGCGAAACGAGAAATGGACAGTATTGTCCGTTTGTCGGACGCAACGAAACCGGCGTACCTGATGCTTCAGGGCCAGATGGAAATCAAAGATAACCAGTATGAACAGGCGGCAAAACAGTTGGAGAAGGCGGAGCAGTTGGCTCGTACCACAGGCAGTAATTATTTTATGTCCAGCCTTTATGCGATGTTAGAGCAATGTTATCGGGAGTTGGAGGACTTTAAAAAAGCGTATCACTATGCATCCATGCAGTTAAAAATTAAAGAATAGAAGGAGGAGGCCATTTGGCCTCCTCCTTTGGCTTCTTATTATCCCCATTCCAAAATATAAACGGTGCAGTCTCTGCGCCCAAACTGAATACAAGTATTATAATCGTCAAAATAGAGATCAATAATATACCCATTAATTGCACCGCCGCAGTCTTCTGCTGTTGCCACGCCATAGATCCATTTACCGTCGTTTGACTCTATGTACATTTTCGTACCGTAAGGAATCACATCCGGATCCACGGCA
>CABRZL010000063.1 GCA_902475435.1 uncultured Eubacteriales bacterium
CCGGCAATTTTCAATTCTTCCAAGGGGTAGTCACTGCCTCCGGTGGTGAGAAAACGCAGATAATTGCCGGGATCTCCAGTTTTATAAATGTTATCGGCAATTGCCACTGCAGAGCAGAATCCGGTTGCATACTGATATACATAGAAAGCGCTGTAAAAATGAGGGATTCTAGCCCACTCGACGTCTTGGAGCGGGTTTACTTCAGCTCCTTGATAATAAAGTACGTTGAGATCATGGTAAACTTTAGAAAGCGTTTCGGCGGTGAGCGGCTCTCCGGCCTGATACATATCATGGGCTTTTCGTTCAAACTCAGCAAATAAGGTCTGACGAAATACCGTGGTACGGAAACTCTCAAGCAGGTGGTTTAACAGATATGCTCGTTTTTTCTTGTCAGTCTCTGTATTCAGCAGGTATTTGGTAAGCAATACCTCGTTGACTGTAGATGCCACTTCTGCAACCAACAGACGATAGTCGTGATTGGCATACGAGTTATTTGCCGAGGACAAATAGGAGTGCATGGCGTGTCCCAGTTCGTGGGCCATGGTAAATACATCTTCTAAGGAATTAGTAAAGTTTAAAAGCACATAGGGATGGACGCCATGGACACCGCAGGAAAAGGCGCCGGTGGTTTTTCCTTTGTTTTCATAAACATCCATCCAACGCTCGCTGTATGCCTTATCCAAGAGCTTTTGATAGTCTTTACCCAGCGGCGCTAAAGCTTGTTTTACCATAGCTTTTGAGGTTTCGTAGTCGATATCGTAGGATACGTTCTCTACCATAGGGCAGTAGAGGTCGTACATATTAAGGGTGTCCAGGCCCAAAACCTTTTTCCGAAGCGCCAGATATTGTTTCATTGTGCCAAGGCCGTTATGAACTGCCTCTACCAGGCTGTCATAGACGGATAGTGGTACGTTGTTAGCATATAAGCTTTTTTCCACAGCGGAGGAATAGCCCCGCACGTCTGCAAAATAGCTATCCAGCTTTACCTGTCCGGAATACATGGCGGCAAAAGTATTGATATACCGTTGGAACTCTCCATGGTACGTCTCGAAGGCTTCTTTGCGGACGGATTGTTTTCTGCTTTCCCGGTAGCGGCCATAGTTGCCATGGGTCAGGGTGGCGGGAGCGCCGTCTTCACCAGTGATATCCGGGAAAGTCATATCCACGCTCTCCAACATAGTAAATACATTGTCGGGGGTACCGGCAGCATCGGAAAGCTGAGAGAGCATTTTCTCCTGTGCTGCGGATAGCGTGTACTGACGCATACGCGCAGTATCTTCTAGAATATGGTGGTAGTCTGACAGCATAGGATCCTTCATCCAATCTGTCAGAGTATCCTCTGGAATAGACAAAATTTCTGGGTCCACAAAACTCAGTGCGGTAGAGAGCGCTACATATAGATTCATTGCCCGGCCCTCCAGCCGTTGTGCTTCCGGATTGCCATTGTCTTCACTTTTTTTTAGCATGGCATAGAGATACAGAAGCTCTACTGGCTGGGCGACGGAATAGATTTTGTCCAGACCGGCTTTGAGCTGCTGCTTGGATGTTTTTAGCGTACCAGGCAATGCAGAGAGTGATTCTACAGCTGCCTTTGCCTGCGTATAAGCTGTTTCCCAGGCTTCCAGGGAGGGATAGATATCCTCCAGGTTCCACTGAAATGTTGGGTCCATTTCCTTTCGGGACAGAAGTGCCATAGATAAAGCTTCCTTTCCAAGTAAAATTTTCACTTTGTATTGTAACAAATTTTTGTAGTTTCCTCAACCAATTTCCCGTCGAAGAAAGAAACTCCAGGGACCCGGATATTGGGGTTCGTTCCCTGCCCAATATAGAAGCTGTGCAAGCAAATCATCAGTTTGCTGTTCCAATTCGGCTTGACAATCTTCCAAACCGAGTTTTAAAACCTGTGCCGTCAATGCATAGGTGGGATACCCCATCGCATGACCCGGAGTGTGAACAGCACTCGCGGCTTGTCCAATTGCATGGCACAGGGCTTGATCAGCTAAGGACGGAACCTCCCGGGCCATTCTGTGGCAGGAAAGAATGGCTTGCCTGGCCAGAGGCATTTTTATACGGCCTTCGGCCCAGGCGCGAGCAGAATCCAGTGCGTCCTGTGGTCGAGGATCCTGAGAAACGGGGCTGGAAAACGCTTTCATGGATTTTTGACCTGCTTCCAACGTCCACAATACAATCGCTCGATGATTCAACCGTGTTAGGGCTTGTTGAAGAGGTTGAAGAAGAATGTCCTCCTTGGAAAACAAAATTTTTCGGTGCGCTTTCATTCGAAGATATACCAGATCCACACAGGAAATTCAAACACCTCCTTGGTTAGATTCTATGGTAACACAGGGAAAAAACCATTGCAAGTATTATAGTATTGCCACTGAAAAGACCATAATCTGTTTAAGCTAAAAGAGCAGGAATGGCTGCCTAAATTTATGAAGATCCCAAAGAAAGCTGGACAACATTTAAAATTATAGAAAATTTAAGGGAAAACTTGCGTATGGGCCATTGACAGACCGGAATACGCATGGTATGATTACGTTGTAATAAATGTATGTAACAAGTGAAACAAGCTGTTGGTTGGAAGGAATATTTCTTTACAAAGTGCTCATACTGTATCCGCAGTATGCTTTTTTTGAAGATACTACTTGTATGGAATATGCCATACAAGATAGACATATAACAACATATGGAGGTAATAGACATGGCAATTAAAGTTGGAATCAATGGTTTTGGCCGTATTGGCCGTATGGCATTTCGTGCAAGCGTAAATTTTCCTGATATTGAGATTGTAGGCATTAACGATCTGTGTGAGCCTGAGTATCTGGCTTATATGTTAAAGTATGATACCATGCATGGCCGTTTTCCGGGTGAGGTAGGTTATACGGAAACCGGTTTGCTGGTCGATGGAAAGGAAATCCCTGTTTTTGCAGAGCGGGAGCCCGCTAATATTCCCTGGGCAAAAGTAGGGGCCGAATATGTACTGGAGTCTACAGGTTTATTCTTGACCAAGGAAAAGGCCAAGGGGCATTTGACCGCAGGAGCCAAACATGTTGTAATGAGCGCGCCTTCCAAAGATGATACGCCGATGTTTGTCATGGGAGTGAACCAGGATCAATATACAAGCGATATGCAGTTTGTTTCCGGTGCATCTTGTACCACCAACTGCCTTGCGCCTTTGGCGAAGGTGATCCAGGATAAGTTTGGCATTATTGAGGGATTGATGACTACGGTTCACTCTGTAACGGCAACGCAAAAGACAGTGGATGGGCCGTCTATGAAAGATTGGCGGGGTGGCCGCGCTGCCACTGGGAACATCATCCCGTCTTCTACTGGTGCGGCAAAGGCCGTTGGAAAGGTAATTCCCGCACTCAATGGTAAGCTTACTGGCATGAGCCTTCGTGTTCCAACATTGGATGTATCTGTAGTGGATTTGACCGTGCATCTTGAAAAACCAACTTCTTATGAGGAGATCTGCCAGGCGATCAAGGACGCTTCGGAAGGCGAGCTGAAGGGAATTCTTGGGTACACGGATGAGGATGTGGTTTCCTCTGATTTCTTAGGGGATCCGCGGACTTCGATTTTTGATGCTAAGGCCGGCATTGCCCTGAACGATCATTTTGTAAAGCTGGTTTCTTGGTATGATAACGAGGTAGGTTATTCCAACAAAATTATGGAACTCATCCGCCATATGGCGAAGACAGATGCACAGTAAAAAGTGAAGAAAAGGGGCGCGGTTTGCGCCTCTTTTTTGTCTTGAGCAAGAACGAAAAATCTGCTATGATAAGTAAACAAACACGGAGGCGAGTAAAATGCGAAAGACGAAAATTATCTGTACGCTGGGACCGGCCACCGATCAAAAGGAAATATTGCGGAAGCTATGTCTAGAAGGCATGAATGTGGCGCGGATGAATTTCTCTCATGGGGATCATGATAGTCATCTTGCACGGCTGAATTTATTGCAGGAGTTGCGAGAGGAATTGGGGTTGCCGATTGCAGCCATGTGCGACACCAAAGGGCCGGAAATTCGCACAGGATTGTTTCAGGGGGGCAGTGCGGAATTAAATGTAGGTGATGTCTTTACTCTATACAGTCAGGATCGCGTAGGGGATGCATCTGGATGCAGTACTACTTATTCTCATTTGGCCAGCGTTGTACAACCTGGCAGCAAAATCTGCATTGACGATGGACTTATTGAGCTGGTAGTTCGTGAGATCCAGGGGGAAGATGTCATATGCACTGTGAATAATGGAGGAATTGTACGGGACCGCAAGGGAATCAATTTACCGGGCACCCCAGTGGATCTTCCGTTTTTATCGAGAAAAGATCGTAGTGATATTCTTTTTGCAGCAGAAAACGGATTTGATTTCATTGCGGCTTCGTTTACCAGGTCTGCCCAAGACATTCTTGATATTCGTGCGCTTCTGAATCAAGTGGGCGCCAATAATATGGAGATTATTGCGAAAATTGAAAATCAACAGGGAATAGATAATATTGATGAGATCATCGATGTAGCTGACGGGGTTATGGTTGCAAGAGGAGATTTGGGGGTAGAAGTGCCTTCTTATCAGGTTCCTCTGCTGCAAAAAGAGATTGTGAATAAATGCCGGAATGCGGGAAAAAATGTCATTATTGCGACACAAATGCTGGATTCCATGATTCGCAATCCCCGCCCTACGCGAGCTGAGGTCAATGATGTGGCGCAGGCGGTATTTGACGGGGCTAGTGCTGTCATGCTCTCTGGAGAAACTGCATCCGGAAAATATCCTGTGGAAGCGTTGAGTACGATGGCCACGATTGCTGAACATGTGGAAGGGAGTATTGATTACTGGAAAGCATTCCGGGAGCTGGAGATTAGCCGCAGCCGTAATGTAGGGGTGGCGATTTCCCGTGCGTGTTGCACGACAGCGATGGAGCTGGAGGCAAAAGCGATCGTTACGGTTACCCAACGGGGGATTACAGCCAAAGCAGTGGCTCGTTTTCAGCCTGGTTGTCCAATATTGGCACTGACGGTAGATGAAAAGACACGACGGCTGTTGGCGCTAGTTTGGGGTGTAGAGACAGCGTTGGTACCAGTTGTAGATTCTACAGATAAGCTGTTGAACTTGGCGCGCAGTATGGCTTGGGAACTCGGCTATGTGGAAGAAGAGGATTTGGCTGTGGTAACAGCGGGAATTCCTGTGGGTATTAGCGGCTCCACAAATCTTATCAAAGTACTGCGGTTTTAATCTGGTAAATGTCTAAATAAATGGCTCGTTTTTGTGTATAATATATAATTTTTCGTGAGGTATAAATTTTTAACTTGTCATTTTCAACGAAATGTGCTATGCTTAAAATGAAGCTGGGGGAGTTTTCCCTAAATTAAGAATAAGGGCGGTGTTCCTATGATTATTACAATTGGAAGACAATTTGGTTCCGGCGGCAGAGAGATTGGCGGGAAAGTCGCACAGCGTTTGGGATACGCCTTTTACGACAAGGAAATTTTGACCATGGCTGCAGAAAACAGTGGGTTTTCGGCCTCTGCGATGCAGCACTACGACGAAAAGCCCAGTGGTAGCCTCATTTATAGTCTGTATATGACTGGAGCGGCCACCAGTGACAATCTGCCTTTAAATCAGCAGTTGGCTTTTGCGCAGTTTAATGTTATTCGGAAAGTAGCGCAGGCAGATAATTGTGTGATTGTGGGACGGTGTGCAGATTATGTGCTTCGGGAAAAGAAAAACCTTTTGACGGTATATCTCTATGCCCCCATGTCATACAGAGTGGAGCGGATTATGAAAGAGCAATCTATTGACAATGCTACTCTGGCAGAAAAGACGATCAAAAAGCAAGATAAGGCACGGGCGGACTATTATAATTTCTTTACCCATAAAAAATGGGGAGATGCGGGAAGTGCAATGCTTTCCATTGATACTTCGATTCTCTCCACGGATAAAGTGGCCGAAGCAATTGCATATTACGTACAATTGATGCAGAATAAATAATATAAAAGATATAGATCCGGCAGCTTTTTGCTGCCGGGTTTCTTTGTTAGAAGGAAATTTGAAATGTAGTCGGTTGAACTGTAATTTGGATCAAATGATTCGGTGTGGAGATTATAAGCAGGGCCTGTTGCAAACAGAAAGTTTGCAAAAACACATCTATAATAAGTTAGAAAAATGGCGCAGAAATCGGAAAACTCTCGGTTTCTGCGCCATAAAAATTTGTTTGTTTTCAAAAAAGCAGTTTTGCAACAGGACCTGCTTTCTCTATTTTTTCTTTTTCTTTATAACGACTGCGGTGATGATTACAATTACCGCAATTACTGCAACGAGAATACCAATTACTGTGCTGGTGGTTGAGTTAGATGCGGTTTCTTCAGATGGAGCGGTCGGTTGGCTGCTGGAAGGCTCGGCGGTGGGGGCTTCAGAGGAATTTTCAGCTGATGCAGGGACCTCTATGGCAGAGGTTTCCGCAGTAGAAGTTTCTTCTTCAACAGAGGGTTCCTCCTCAGTGTAGGTGATTCGAATTTCGCCTTCATAGGTGCCAGGTGCAATTTCCGTTTCTTTCCCGTCAACAGTCATAATAAGGGACCCGTTTTCTCCTTGGACAGTAGCGCCATCTTCAATAGTTAAGGAGGAGAGCAGACAGTCACCGGTGACATGCCACACAGCATTATCTGTCAGGTTCATGGCCAGAGTATTGTCGCCGTTGCTGTAGAATCGGTTGGCCACATGACCAATATTGTAATATTCTGCAATGGTAAAGGAAGTGATTTGGCCGGCGTCTTCTGCAGAAGTACCCTCGGAGAGAACCTTGGAAGTATAGTTGGTAGCATCGGTGTGAATTGTTTCAGTCTGAGCAACTGCGCCGTGGTAGACAGCATCCGCACCTAAATTTACTTCTACGCCGACTGCAGTCTGACCATAATAGCCGGAACCATTATATATGTCACCGAATATTTCGCTGGAATTGACATTCAAGTGATTGACAACCGGGCCGGAAGTAGCATTATCGGGAGCGCCCATACCGCCATCAGGAGGAGCACCCATTCCACCGTCAGGAGGAGCGCCCATGCCGCCGTCGGGAGGCACCATATTACCGCCCATGTTGTTTGCTGCATCATTGGAAGCCATTTCGGTAGAGACATTACCATTTTCAGAAGGCCAGCCAGCGGGTTCTTCATGCGTAGTGTTGAAGCTGAAAGTGGCAGTATCCATGCCCGTTGTGGAGTCGTCGTTGTCCATTACCTGGAGCAAAACACCGTTGGCATTATTGAGCTCGACACCATTGGTGACGTTGATGGTGGTATCCCCCTGAGTGTTCTTTATCAAAAAAGAAGCATAGTTGGAGTTTACCACAGTACCGTTTTCCAGATTGATGGTATCAGTACCCTGATGAGACATGAAACCAAAGGTGTCAGAATTGATGGTAGTAATCTTGTCTTCTGTAGCTTCATAGGTTTCAGAGACTTCGCCATTAGCGTCCAAAAGTTCATAGGCTTTTCCGGCCTCTAAATTGGTGTAAGTGGCGGAACCGCCAGTAAAAATAGAACCATAAGTACCCACATTCATCGTTACACCCAAAAACTGTTCATCTGCGTTGCCGATTACATAAGTGCCATAGCCAGAGCGGGTGGTGTATGGGTTGGGGTCGCCGTTTTCATCCTGATAGGTCCCGTCCGCCTGCATAATTTTATCTGTTCCGGTGAGATCCATCGTGGTATTCACGACATTGAGTTTCATATTGGAACCGGAATCTGTGGATAAAACAGCCCATTTTGCGGCAGAGGTTTCCGAATCAATGACGTTCATGGTGGTGTTGTTACCCTCAAGGTTGGTGCAGCGAGAGGAACCCATAATACCTAAGATCCAAGGGGGCGCCACCATGGTATTCTGTGAAGGAGAATTCAGATAGCCCGCATGAAGCGTTCCGCCGTCGGAATGAAGTCTTGAATTCCGAACAGTCATGGTGGAGCCGGAGTCTGCAAATAAAGTCATATTGGCCACGCCGGAAACGGAAATGTCGGAGTCCTCGATGGTCAATTTGGTACCTTCGCCAAAAGAAGTAATTGCAGTACCTTTTCCTGAAAAATCACAAGCTTGTAATCCATCGCCGTCGGTGTCAAACCGAATCGTAGCTTTGGAGATCGTATAGTCAATACCACCGGCTACAATAATACCATTGAAGCTGGGATCAGTTCCTTCAATGGTTATATTTTCTGCTTTTGTATTGTCATAGGTAGCGCCGTCGCCAATGGCTTCTGTAACAGATTTTTCGTTTACCACACCGGATGCGTCAACAAATAGTGCTGCGTGATAGGCATAATCGTTATCGGTTTCATCGGATCCACCAGCAGTAAATGATGATAATCTGCTACTGGCGTCGTCAAGATTGTCGGTATAGACGACAATTGCATTGTCGTCTTCTGTATAGCTTTTGTCGTTGTTATCAAAACGAGTGACAACGCCGTCCACCAATAACGTAGCCACTTGGCCGTCAGGGGCGGAGATGTCAGATGCTGTGCCAATGTAGGGGGTGCCTACAGCCGCCAGCGTAGCTGTGGTCATCAGCGATACGCATAGCCCAAGGCCCAACGACCGAGCCCAAAATTTTTTGTGTTTCATACATATCTCCTTCCGCACAGGACAGGCTTTTCATACCAAAATATGTTCCCTGTGCAAAGGACATTATAGCATATCACCCGAAAAATAACAGATCTGGAAGATATATTTGGACAAAAAGACGAATGTCACTTTTTGAACGAACCGACCAATTGTATTCTGGAAATGAGCTGGCATTGTAAGAAGCGGCATTGTTTCATCACGATTTACGCAGCATATACCGAGTATTGTTGCCGGTAAAGCAACCATACCGCAGACAAAACACGATCCAGTATGAAATAGGATGTATTCTGCATGGATTATTATTTCCAATGATACGATGGAACATCTTCTGTGCAAAGTTTAAACCCAGTTTGGTTCAGCGTATTCCCGTAGGGGAAGTTCTTTTAAGATGTGAGTGGTTACGGCTTGATATTCCGTCAGTGAAGTGGTTTTTCGTAAAATCTTTTGGTCCTTCTCTCGTTGATCGAACAACAAAATAAAATAGCTCCAAAATTCCTTCATGCGGAACATGGTGTTTCGTATACTACCTAACCGAATGGCGGTTTCTTGAAACAGCTCTTCATGGAAGGCATATAGCGTTTCTCGAGAAAGCTGGAAATTTCCCTGTAGCTTTTGCACCAACGTAGGATCGGCAACTAGTCCTCGTCCCAGCATAATTGTCTGTGGAGGTTCCTTATTTGCGAAGATTCGGTCAAAGTCAGAAGGGATTGCGATGCCGCCACTGAGACAGAGTGGATTTTTGCTACGTTCCATTGCCCAAAAGAACCAGTCTATTTGAATGGGCTTTCGATAAAAATCCTGCTGGACCCGGGGATGTACAATTAAAAGCCGAATGGGATATCGATTATAAAGTTCCAAAAGTACTTCAAATTCTTCCGGTGTGGCCTTGCCAAGGCGGGTTTTGATAGAAATAGCAATCGGGCATTGCTCAAAAATCTTGTCCAGGAAATCAATTAACTTATGTCGTTGTTCTGGAAACAGAAACCCGGAACCTTTCCCTTTGGCAGTAACGGTGCCAGAGGGGCAGCCCAAGTTGAGATTCACTTCCTGATAGCCCAAGTCCTTTAGTACTTTTGCGCCCGCTAGAAACTGTTCCGACTGATTGGTCAGTAACTGAGGAATGAGGTGAATTTCCCTATTGTTTTCAGGCAGTACGTCCCGAAGCTCTTTTTTAGAAAAAGTACGGCTGGAAGATGGAGATAGAAATGGGGTATAGTACCGACTTATGCCGGGAAAATATTTATGATGAAGCCGACGGAACAGATCGTCGGTGATGCCTTCCATTGGAGCAAATTCAAACTGCAATCTATCACGTCCTAACTGTGTTCTGCAAATCATATAATAAGAGTGTGCGGGAAACAGCAATTATGGAGATTCCAATTTGTCGAATCTATCAGGAGAACTTATTACGGATTCAGGATGACAAATGGATTTTGAGAGGAATTGCTGTCAATGGTTTGTGCGGCAGAAAGGAGAGTATGATATTCCGTATTTTGGAAAGAATCATTTGAATCAAATTGTACATCAGTGGGGAATATTGCCACATATTTTTTCTGCGCGTCTGAACCGGCCAAACTCCAATGAGGAAGGTCGGAATAACTATGGTCTGACCAGTCATAAGCGCAAATGGATAAAAATTTTCTGCCGTACCCTGCGTCTTTGGCAGGAGTAACGTCTCGATAATCGGAAAGCGTGCGTTGATAAACATCCCAGGATGTGTCTGTATAAATTAAAACATCCTCTGTGAGCTAAAGGCTCTCCTCGGGATCCAATTCGCCTGAAAGTTGCGGTTGTTCAGAAGTCCCAGTACTTGGTGTCCAACAAAATACCGCTTGATCTGGTGTCCAATAAAACACAGTTTCGTTTTGCGGTATAAAGTTAGTATGCGCCAAAAGCTCACAGTGTGCACCGTCGAAAGACTCCAAAAACAGGCCGCCGTTTTCATCTGTGTAGTAAATTCCCTGCGTTGTGATTTCATAGTCCTGAATACCAGAGAGAATGGGTTCCGGTTCGCCGCCAGATAGTGAAAGCTGCATCAAAGATGATCCGGATTGATAAATAGATTTGATCTTGGTAAATAGAGAAACCGTCATATATACTGTTGTCGCACAGCAAATCCATTTGAGCGGAGCCTTGTTCAAATTCTGAGAGACTAAATCGCAGCAGACCATCCGAAGTAGCCCAAAAGCAATCGTTGCCGAGAATGGCCACGTTCCACAAGTGAGAAGAAAGTTCAGCTTCTATGATAAAGTCATATAAATTTCCATTTTCATCGGTTAATGCAGAACACAGTTTTTCATCCGCGCCCCAAAAGGCAACGCCAGAGGAGTGAACAAATACTCTCCGTCCCATAATTACGCCATCCGTTAAATCGTTTTTTGCCCATCTGATGAAGCGATGGTTGCGTCCGTCGATTCAATCATAGAAGACGAATGTGTCATGGATGACGATGATGTGTCAGGAACGGTTGAAGGGCGCGTCGTTTCTGTTTGAGTCACAGAAACAGGGGGCAGATGCATTGGAAGAAACTTGTGTATAACCTGTTAAAATAATGCTCAGAAACAATGGGAGTAAAAGCATGTGTACATTTCGTTTCATAGAAATCCCTCCCGTTTTGGTGCGTTTATGGATATATTTCCAACTTCAGTATAACAAGCGACTGCGTAAATGACAAGAAAAATAATGATGCACAGTGACATAAATTCCAATTGATTCGTAGGCGAATTGTATTGAAAATTGAAAAAAATAGGGATATGATAAAAAAGGAGGGATATATATGGATTTGGAGCTAGAAGCCTTACGGCGGGAAAATGAACAGCTGAAAAAGGA
>CABRZL010000064.1 GCA_902475435.1 uncultured Eubacteriales bacterium
GGCTATTTTCATCTGGGTGGGATACTTCTGCCAATTGATTCCGTGGATTATCATTACTCGCACCACATTTGCCTATCATTATTTTGGTTGCAGCCTGTTTTTGGTATTGGCGATTAGTTTTGTGTTCGACGAGCTGATTACACGAAATCCCCAAAATGACAAGCTTGTCTTTGGATTTACGGGATTGCAGATTGGGCTCTTTGCGATGTTCTATCCGGTCTTGTCCGGTGTGGAGGTCAGTATTTCCTACTGTCTCAATTTCCTGAAGTGGCTGCCTGGGTGGCCTTGGGGTTGATACAAAGCGTATCGAGAGGAAAAACTATGATTGAAATCGTATTCGGAACAAGAACTGATATTGATATGTGGATGGAGCTGGTTCAGAAAGTCCGATGGAATTTTCCGGGATTAGAAACGGAGCAAGCGCTCCAGGAGCATCGTGAAACGGTATTGGAGTTTATGGATGAGGGCCAGGCAATTTGTGCCAAAAATGACGGGAGTATTGTAGGGGTGCTGCTGTTTTCACGGAAACTGAATATGCTGTGCTGCCTGGCTGTGGATGCAAGATATCGAAGACAGCATATTGCGTCGTCTATGTTTGAAAAAGTACTGTCCATCGCAGACCCTGATCGGGATCTAACCGTTTCTACCTTTCGAGAAGGAGATCCCAAAGGCATAGCGCCGAGAAGATTTTATCAAAAGCATGGATTTAGAGAAGGAGAGCTGATCGAAGAATATCAATATCCTTGTCAGATCTTTGTAAGACCAGCCAATCTGGACAGGAGTGTGATAGAAAGAGGGGAATCCTGTGCGGATTAATTATCATGTTCACTCTCGGTGTTCCTTTGATGCAGAGTATTCCCTGGTGGAAATGTGTCGTTCAGCTGTTGCTATGGGAATTACGCATCTGTGCCTAACGGATCACTGCGATCTCATTGATGGAGAAGGGAATCCTTTTGACAGTTTTGATTGGAAAAAGGAGGATGCAGAACTCCATGCAGCCAGGACGGCATTTCCTGATTTAAAAATTAGTCGCGGGATTGAATTGGGGCAGGCAATTATGCGGCCAGAGGCGGCGAATCGGGTGCTTTCTGAATCAGGAATCGATTTTGTGCTGGGATCCATGCATAATTGCCGAACCGGAATCGACTATTATTATATAAAATATGTAGACAGCATACAATGCTCGATGCTCCTGGAGGACTATTTGAACAGTTTGCTAGAATTAGCTGGAACAGACTGGTTTGATTCTCTGGCGCACCTGACGTATCCCATTCGATATATGCGAGCAAGAGATGGGATAGCGATAGACTTTCATCCCTTTGACGATCTGGTGCGAGAAATTTTAAAGACCTTGGTGGAACGGGGAAAAGCATTGGAACTGAACACGTCAGGCTATCGGACCAATCAGGGGGAGCCGCTTCCGCCGGAGTATATGATCCGGATGTATCGGGATCTCGGTGGAGAACTGATTACAATTGGCAGCGATGCACATGAACCGAAACACATGGACGACGGACTGGAGGAAGGAATGGCGCTGCTGAGGCGCTGCGGGTTTTGTTACATTACGATGTACCAGAACCGAATTCCAAAACAAATTAGACTGGAGGAAATGTTATGATTGCAATAGCATGTGACCACGGCGGGTATTCCTTAAAAGAGGAAGTTAAAAAACATTTGATAGATTCGGGGTATACTGTCCGGGATTTTGGGACCAACTCTTTGGAAAGCTGTGACTATCCGGATTATGCAGCCCCGGCAGCTCAGGCGGTGGCGGCCGGAGAATGTGAAAAAGGAATTGTCATCTGTACCACTGGCATTGGAGTCTCTATTGTAGCTAATAAGGTCGATGGTATACGGTGCGCTTTGTGCTCAGATCTGTTGTCTGCAGAGATGACGCGCCGGCATAATGATTCCAATATGCTGGCGTTAGGCGCCGGGATTGTGGGAAAAAATCTTGCGTTGGCAATTGTAGATCAATGGCTTTCCACAGAGTTTGAGGGAGGACGACATCAGCGCCGTGTGGATAAAATTACCGCGCTGGAAAAGCTTTGAAGTGGAGGACTTATGAGACAAAATCAGAAAGCTCGCCCCTTGACGGAGGGAGATCGAGAAATTTATTTGGAATTATGTCGGGAATTTTATCATTCCTCGGCGGTGTTGCATCCTGTGCCAGATGTAAATTTTGAGCAGACGTTTGATCAAATTATTTCTGGCAGCCCGTTTGTAAAAGGCTTTTTGTTGGAACAATCGGGAACCATTGCAGGATATAGTGTTTTGGCTGTGACTTTTTCACAGGAAGTAGGAGGAGAAGTCTGGTGGCTGGAGGAACTCTATATTCGCGAGGAATTCCAGGGACAGGGGCTTGGAGGTGGATTTATCCGCTATCTCAAAAGTGTTCGGCCGCAGCAGGTCAGGCGTTTTCGCCTGGAGCTGGAGCCGGAAAATGCAAATGCACGGCGGCTTTATGAACGAGAGGGATTTTCACGTTTGGGATATGACCAAATGGTGGAGGACTTTTAGAAAAAAGATACACGGTTCTTAATCACGACGATTTGCATGGAGGCAAGGGCAGTGACAGATGAGAACTATTTGAGAAAGGTGACGCTGGGAACACCGGAAGCGGGAAATATTGTTTTGTGTCCCTATGATGAGACGTGGCCTTTGCAGTATAGCGAGCAGGCTGATAAAATACGAAAGGCACTGGGAGATAAAGTGCGATTACTGGAACATGTAGGGTCAACTTCAGTGCCGGGACTCTGTGCCAAGCCTATTTTGGATATATTACTGTTGGTAGATGATACGGCCCGAGAGGCAGAATATGTTGAACCACTGGAACAGGCGGGCTATCAACTACGCGTTCGGGAAGAGGATTGGTTTGGACATCGGATGTTTAAGGGACAAAATCCTGTAGTAAATCTTCATGTGTTCTCTCTGGGCTGTTCAGAGGCTGATCGAATGTTGCTGTTTCGGGATTACCTGCGGACGCATCCGGAGGATCGTGATCTCTATGCCGAGACTAAGGAACGTCTATCACAGACGAAATGGCGTTTTGTTCAGGAATATGCAGACAGAAAGACGCAGGTGGTTCATGAGATTATGGACCGGGCAGGTATTTGTTATTAAAGGGATTCATCCTATTATGATAGACAGCGCCTCCATCTTACTTGGATGGAGGCGCTGTGTTATGGCAGGATTCGAATGTTTAAATCATGTGGCGGTGATGGTGGAGCAATGTCTTTTTCCATCAGAAGCAGATGGCCGAATCGGCCGCGCTGCTTACGTATTTGGCGAAAACCATATTTATTGTAAAATCCCAGGGCTTTTTTATTGGTAGGAGCAACGGAAAGTTGAAGATGCTTACGGCCCAGTTTTCGATAGAAGCTCACCGCATGACCAATGAACTGAATGCCCAGCCCCTGATGGCGAAAAGGTTCCCGGAGATAGAGAAATGGAATGTAACCTACGTATTTCTCTGCATCTCGACTCGGATTTAATTGAATCATACCGACTGGCGTTGTGCCCCAATATCCCACAACCATAGCCGCTGGGTCAGAACCAATGGTGCGTTGGGCGTCTAACCAAAAACCGGGACCGTCGAAGCCGCGAAGGCTCCCGTAAACAACCTGCCAGGCGTCCTTTCGGTAGCGAATGTATTCTTCAACGGCTTGATTTCCCATGGGACGAATGCACAGATCTTTTGGGTAGGGAGGAAGTCTCTGAAGCGTCTCATCCAAATGGCTTGCATCATGTTTGAATGCCAGTGAAAAAGTACCATGTTCCCATGTCAGCAGCGTTACTGCTGTATTTGTGCTTTTGCCGGCTAGTTCAAAATGATCGAGGCCATAAAAGAGTTTGCATAAAATCGACCTTATTAAAAAGCCGTGAGTACAAACAGCAACACTCTGATCTTCATGAGAATGAACAATGTCTGTGAGTGCGGCAACGGCACGTTCTGCCACAGCCTGAAAGGTTTCGGCGCCATCAAGATGCCAGTGGAAAGGATCAAAACTGAATAATTGTGCTTCCTCTGGATAATCTTCTGCGACAGTTCCGAAAGGCTGATGTTCCCAAGGACCCACAGATACCTCTCGGAGCCGGGGATCCGTGTGCAATGCGAGCTTTTTGAGACGGCATAATACCGCCGCCGTCTCCATGGCACGACAGAGATTGCTGGAATATACTGCATCCAAGGGGATGTCCTGGAACCGATGCCCCAGGGCTTGAATTTGCCTTCGGCCCAGCTCTGTGATAGCAGAGTCATAGCTACCATCCATCTGACGGTAAAGATTTCCCTCGGCTTCTCCGTGGCGGATCAGATAAAGTTTGACCATCTTACCAGACCTCCAAAGTACCGGTCAGAGATCGAACTTCGGAAATTCCATGAGTGTTGCAAAAAGATTCCAGTTCCTGAGCAATCCGACAGGGAGCCATCGGATCTGTTAAAGTAGCAGTACCAACAGCAACAGCGGATGCGCCTGCCATCATGAGTTCTGCGGCATCCTCTCCGGACTCTACACCGCCCATGCCCAACAACGGGATCTTTACGGCCTGATAAACCTGATGTATGCAACGAATCGCTATAGGCAGGACAGCAGGACCGGAGAGGCCGCCGGTGTTGTTTTTTAAGAGAGGCCGACGCGTATTAAGGTCGATTCGCATACCTAATAAAGTGTTGATTAAAGAGATGGCATCGGCTCCGGCATCCTCCACGGCACGGGCAATTTCGGCAATGGATGTGACATTGGGGCTAAGTTTTACCATCACTGGCAGATGCGTATGTGTTTTTACGGCTCTTGTAGCGGCAGCAGCGGTTTCTGTGCTGGTGCCAAAGGCCAACCCCTCACATTTTACGTTGGGGCAGGAGATGTTGACTTCCAGCATATCGACCCCTTCAACCGAGAGCATTTGTGCCATTTGGGCGAATTCTTCCACTGTTCCGGCAGAAAGGTTAACAATCACCCGTGTTCCCTGTTGACGAAGCCACGGAAGTTCGTCTCGTAAAAACCCCGCCACCCCTGGATTCTGCAATCCAACGCTGTTGAGGATTCCTGATGGTGTCTCGGCAATTCGCGGGCCGGGATTTCCTTCCCGGGGATACATAGTCAGTCCCTTGGCCGAAATTCCGCCAAGTTTATGCAGCGGATAGAATTTTGCATATTCTCGGCCAAAGCCAAATGTGCCGGAAGCGGCTACAATGGGATTACACATTTCCATGCCTGCCAAAGAGACTTGCATATCTACCGGTTTTTGTTCAGTCATCCCAAATTACCTCCTCCCCCCGGAATACAGGACCATCTTTACATACCTCTTTCATGATGCGGCCGCCGTCAGGAGTTCGAATTGGTGTGGCGCAGGTGAGGCAGGCGCCTAACCCACAGCCCATACGTTCCTCCAGGGATACGTAACAGGGAATGCCGGCTTTACGGCAGACTTCATAGGTCGTTTTCAACATGATTTTCGGTCCACAGGCGAATACAGCACGATAATCGGTTTGGGACAACATGGACTGTACACCTTGCGCTGCATAGCCCTGGATTCCCAGAGAACCGTCGTCGCTCATGACGGTTACACTACTACATTGCGCTTCAAATTCCTGGAACAGTAGCGCACGATCTTTGGATCGAAAGGCCAAAACGGCATCGGTGTCGGAAAATCTCTGAGCCGCGAAGTGCATCGGTGGAACCCCAACACCGCCGCCAACCAATAAAACTTTGCCAGAGATCTGTGGAAAGCCATGGCCCAGCGGCCCCAAAATATCCAAAGAATCTCCTGGATGACACTGGGAAAGCCATTGAGTGCCCTTGCCTTTTACCTCGAATATGATAGTGAGCTGATTGCCGTCAACTCCTGCAATGGAGATGGGGCGGCGAAGTTGCAGACTTCCACATCGGATGTGGAGAAACTGTCCGGGTTGTGCAGCCCGGGCCAGTGCAGGGCTATCCAATATGATGGTAGTATAAGCTGCGCCAGAACTGATTTTCAGAACGGGTGCAGATGTAATGATTTCCATGAATTACCTCCAGTTATAACAGAAAAATCTGTCATAGAACAGTTATATAGGTGCAGATATCATTTTTCATGCGGATCGCTTCGTTTCGGGCGGCTTCCTGATAATTTTTTCCTGAGCTGCCCTCTGCTTTTTGCCAGGCGCACATGATACCGCGGGATGAGTTGACAATTGCCCCGTGGCCAAATCTGTCAAAAGCATATTGGACGTCTTTTGCTTTCCCGCCCTGGGCGCCATAGCCTGGGACCAGGAAAAACAATTGAGGATATTTTTCCCGTAAAAACTTAAGATCCTGTGGATGAGTAGCGCCTACGACTGCGCCAATTGCCGACCAGCCGGAAGCGCCTATCAGCTGCTCCTTTTCTGTAAGTCTTACGGCGAGATCAGCCATTACTGTATGAACCAGCCGGTCACCAGCGATCAAATCTTGCAATTCCCGTGAGCTGGCGTTAGAGGTTTTTACCAGCAAAAAAATAGACTTATTTCGTTCTTTGCAAAGAGCGGTAAAAGGTTTTAGCGCATCGGTTCCCAGATATCCGTTGACCGTGATAGAGTCGCAGTCAAAGGGGGAGAAATAATTTCCATCTATTTCCACTACGCCAAGATATGCTTTGGCATAGGCCTCGCAGGTAGAACCGATGTCCCCGCGTTTTGCGTCCATAATTACGTAAAGTCCCTGCTCTTTGGCATAAGCGCAGATTTCTTCCAGTACGGCAATGCCCGCGCTGCCTAATACTTCAAAATAGGCGCTTTGAGGTTTGACTGCAGGCACAATATCCTTGAGCGCATCAATCAGACCTCGGCAGAATAGGCGGTAAGCTTCTGCAGCGCCGCGCAGCGTTGGACCGTATTTTGCAAAGGCTTCGTCCAAAATGTGTTGGGGAATATAGTCCAATTTGGGGTCAAGACCAGCCACTGTGGGATTCTTTTTCTGCCGTATCTTTTCCTGCAAAATATCCATAGACATAGGGAACACTCCTTTATAGAAATGTATAGTTTCCTAGTTTTAGTGTAGCATATTTGTGTCAGGATGTAAAGAAAGAGGAAGGGAATCCCCTTCCGTCTTTTGGCTATTATTCTTGATATGTGATGCGTCCGTGAAGTATGGTAAGTTTTACACGTCCGGTGAGTGTTTCGCCGTCAAACACAGTGCTTCGACCCTTGGAATGAAAAGATGCTGGGTTTACGGTCCAGGTTTCTTTGGGGTCGAAAGCCATAAGATCAGCGGGATCACCAGGCTTTGTGGACACCCGGCGGCCCAGAATAGCCGCGGGTATGGCGGACATTTTGGCGATTAGCTGCGGAACTGTTAAATAGCCGGGCTTGCACAGGGCCGTAAAGGAGGCGGCCAAGCTGGTCTCTAGTCCTACCATGCCGCTGGGGGACTCCGGCAAAGGCTTTGCCTTTTCTTCAGCACTGTGGGGAGCGTGATCTGTGACAATGCAGTCCAGCGTGCCGTCTATCACTGCCCTCAGAATCGCCTCCCGGTCCGCTTCCGTGCGGAGTGGAGGGTTGACTCGGGCCTTTGAACCCTTTTTTAAAATTTCCTGTTCTGTGAATAACATATAATGTGGACAGGTTTCAGCAGTGACATTTACTCCTTTTGACTTGTATGCGCGGATCAGCTGTACAGAGCCGGCAGTAGATACGTGGGCAATGTGGATGTGAGCGCCGGTTTCCTGGGCAAGCATCAGGTCCCGTCCAACCATCAGTTCCTCTGCAATAGCAGGACGGCCAGGCAATCCCAGATGCCGGGAAACTTCACCTTCGTTTACAGCATAATTTTGAACCATTTCTGCGTCTTCGCAGTGGGAAATTACCACTGCACCGAGTGCCTTTGCTGCCAATAAGGCATCGCGCATCCGTTTTGCAGAGCTGACAGGCACACCATCGTCAGAGAAGGCAACAGCCCCCGCAGCAGCTAGTGTTGGAAAATCTGTAAGCGATTCTCCATTTTGCCCCATGGTTACAGCGGCGATGGGCAGTACCTGGCAAAGGCCGGATTGCTGGGCTTTGTGCAAGACATATGCAATCCACTCCGGCGTATCAATAACGGGCCGTGTATTTGGCATACAGGCAACTGTGGTAAAACCGCCGGCAGCTGCGGCTGCAGAACCGGAAGTAATATCTTCTTTATAGGTTTGGCCGGGGTCGCGAAAGTGGACATGCATGTCTACAAGGCCAGGACAGAGATATTTGCCGGTAAGATCCAAGACCTGATGTCCCCGGGAAGATATCCGATGTGCCATGGCAGAGATCACGCCTTGTTCTATCAGGAGGTCAAGATGCGTGACAGAATCCGCAATCGGATCTACAAAATCGACATTTTTCAGTAAAATTCCCATAAGCTTTCAATTCCTTTCCGCATAGGATGCGCCCATTGGGGCAGACTTTTGATGAGGGGAGGGACGATTCTTGGAAGCAAAATCATTTTTTATGGCTATGGGCCTGGGAGTTGCCGCAGGTACTGCAGTTGGTATGATGATGCCGCGAAATAAAACCATGCGGCAAATCGGACGGAACGTTTCCAGTGCGGCTGCGGATACAGTGACGCGTGCAGTAAACACTGTGGAAAAAAAGATGCAGTAATACCCTTAAAGCCGGCAAAGATTTGCCTTTGCCGGTACATAGCGTTATCCATAGTATATCATGTTTTGTAGAAATCACAAAGAGAATATTTTGGTGATGTGAAAGAATCTTTCTGCTTTTTACAAAAAGTACTTGCAATCTTTGAAATGTGGTGCTATAATATCCTAGCATTCTGAAATGGGTATGCGCCGGTAGCTCAGTTGGATAGAGTGACTGACTACGAATCAGTAGGTCGGGGGTTCGAGTCCCTTCCGGCGTACCATCAAAGAGCCGTTGAAATTTAAGCGTTTCAACGGCTCATTATTTTTGGAGAAGCTTCGGTTGTATGTTGGTTGCATATGATACAGTCCTTAACTGGAGATTTTACGATGCAGGACTGAGAGTCAATCGCAAAGCGGGAGAGCCAAGGCTCTTCCGCAAATTTTATTCGTCAAATACGCCGGCTCGATTTAAAATAACCAGCAGCCGTACTGCGTCCTCGCTCATATCTAGTACCAGGTTTTCTCCGGAGCCTTCACGACCCTTGAGTATCCCTTTGGAAATCAACTGATCCAGTGTTTCTCGGTATTGTGGGTCTACATCACTGAGTTTATAGTAATAGCCTCCAGCGGGAACTAATTTCCCCGCTGCATCAATTTTAAGCGTCCTATTTGTGACCATTACGCCATCTGCACCCAAGTAATAACTGTTACCATTGTCAAATACCCATTCGTTTTCCAATCTGTAACCCTCCTTGTCAAAGTAGTACCATTTGTCATCGATCAATTCCCAGCTGCTTTTAGTAAAGCTACCATCCTCGTGCACGTACTGCCAACCAGTGTCATCTTCCTGCCACCCTGTTGGACCAGTATATTTGCCTCCGTCCAGAAGATCGGTGTTTTTCAGTTCGTTCATGTCAAATCGTCCGCTCAGACCGGAGATGGTTCCGGAACTGGAATATTGCCAGATATCAAAATCTGAAATGCTGGGGCTGGAGGCATATTGGGCATACCAGACTGTATATTCGCTAAGTTTTTCTATATTAACCATGTTTCGGTAATAGTCCAGATTATAATAAACGCCGGGTATATAACCCGCCGCTCGGATTGTCTCACAAAAAGCTACGGCATGCGCATTAAATGCGGTTTTGCCCAAAGTTACGCCATGATCTTCTGCATAACGAATGGTGTCATATTCGAAATCAAAAAATATGGGAAATGTTACGTCATAACCGCGAATGGTTTCCAGGCACTTCTGCGCTTCCTCTTTTGCTGCTGCCACATTGAGTGCATAGGAGAACCAATAGATTCCAACAGGGATTTTCTGGCTTAAAGCGCCTTTGATATTTGCGATACATTGGCTGTCCACTTGATACCGTCCATATCCACCCCGTATAATGGCAAAGGATATGCCAGCTGTTTTTATTTTTTCCCAGTCCAGAGTACCGTTATGGGAGCTGACGTCAATGCCGATAATCTTAGCCATCTGTTGTTGCCTCCGTTTCTGATACTTCCGGCAATCCTGACACGCTGGTCAGTAGAGATAAAATCCCGGACAGCACTGACGAGGAGAGCACGGCTACCCAGCTCACATTCTCAATGAGTACGGCGGTGCCAATTATGGCTACGGCGGTTTGTGCCACTGTTTTGACGGCTCGGATTCCGGCTGCCTTCCACCATGTTTTCCAGTTACGGTTTTTCATTGTGAGTCCCTCCTTTATTATTATGCCTTTAACTTGCAGATATTGTTTTCTGCTCCATTTAGCTGGTGTTCCGGTTTAAGGAATTATTTCATAAAGGGGAGAATGCTCCAAAACGTCTTTTTCAGGCTAGGCAAGCCAATTTGTGCGTTCTGAAAGGACTATCGTTGTAAAGCAACATTGTTTCTTTGCAGCATTGACGTATTATGGATTGCCTTACCTGTCTTGTGAGACTGACGTTTTAACCTTTGATTTGTAATTCTCCCCACTTATATATATGCCAGAAATGCTCCAATGGTCTTAGGAGCATTTCATTTTGTAATTTGGAACAAGACTCGTGGAGAGATAAAGAAAATCAAAGCTGGGACTAGCTAATATGTCACGAAATAAAAAACATGCAAAAAAGCAAGAAAAAGGAACCAGGGAATGTTACCCGGTTCCTTTGGTTGAGTGCTACAAAAGTGTTAATTATTATAAAGTCTATGGAAATTAAGTTTCTGGGACGATAATTTTGTTTGGCATGTGTTCTACAGTGTCATAAGGTACAGGCGGTTCCGGTTCGCTGGCAGGATAAATAGCAGTTGGGCTCCACTGCCAAAAATCAGGAACGGCTTGACCAGTCATGGGGTTCGTTTCACCAGGTTTTGTTTGATCGGGGTCGGGGTTGATGGCCTGTTCGAACTTTGTTTCACTTTCAGTCCAAGCAGTGTGGTAGCCTGTCTTAAATAGCGGGTAAAGTACCATGTGCCACAGTTTCCACTGCCCATCTTCGTCTTTGATAAATTCTACTTCATACTTGGACCAGGCCCACATTGGATCAGGTACTAGCTTTTCCGGTTCTGTTGCAGGATCTACATTGTCGGGATTTCGTAAAAAAGTCTCATGTCCCGGAGAGATCCACACGCCTTTGGCTGTTTTGCAGTCCGCAGCAACTTCTAATACCTCGGTGTCCAATTGGTGCATGGTCATGATTCCGCGCAGTTTTTGCTCCATACCGGGGTCGTTTCGATCACCATGTTCTACCAGATAGCAGTGAGCAATGGCGTCATATCCAATATACTGGCCAAAAGGGAATTTAAAATAGCTGTCTGGCCGCTTTGCCCAAAGGGTCATATAATCTTTGTTGCGGAATGCTGTGTGAT